>CADFRV010000019.1 GCA_902836725.1 Muribaculaceae bacterium | reverse complement strand
ACACATATTATCTCTCATTATACTGGCCACGATGGCGACACTCTCCGCAGTCGGAAACGGCGCGTCAATGAACCCAGCTGCAAGATTCCTGTCTGCTGCAGGACGCCTAGACCTCCCGGAAAAAGAATCGGCGAGACACCTGCACAAAAAAGCCGGTGAAAACACACAGACATATATCCCGCTTATCCTGAAGGTGGAGACAGAGAGCACTCCTCTCCCCCCTTTCGCCACGGAACTCCACCGCAGAGGCACTATCGTACTGGCATCCGTACCGCAGGACAGAATTGCCGAACTGGCATCCGTATCAGGCATCCACCGTCTGGAAGCCTACTGTTCGACCGAGCCTACGATGGCATCGGCACGCGAGTTCTGCCGTCTGCCCGAAGCGGTTTCCTCTGACCCGCATCCCGCCACGGCACTTGACGGCACCGGCGTAGTGGTAGGCTTCACGGATATCGGGTTCGACCCGAACCACCTCAATTTTCTTGACGGCAACGGCAATACCCGCGTAAGGAAACTTGTAAACTTCACCCTCGACAGCCCACTCCCCACGATACTTGATACACCTGAAGAAATAAAGGGATGGACCACCGACAGCGATGATGACACACACGCCACACATGTAGCCGGAATACTGTCCGGAAGCTATACCGCCGACCGTATGCAGGGAGTGGCTCCCGGCGCAGAGATCGTGGCCACCACATCACCGCTCTACGACGCATCAATTCTTGCCGGATGCGAAGAGATAATCGGATATGCACGCATGCACGACAAACCGGCCGTCATCAACATCTCTATCTCCTCCGACATCGGACCTCACGACGGCACCACACTCTTCAACCAGTATATGGAGAGTATCACGGAAGATGCTACTGTATGCATATCAGCCGCTAACGACGGTGCGCGGTCAGGTTTCGCTTCCGGGACCACCTCGGCCGACGCACCATCCGTGCGCACATATTTCCGGGAATTTCCCCATCTCTCGCCACTCCGGCTCAACGGCACGGTCGACATATGGTCAGACAACGACAGGCCGTTCGCTGTAACCCTGCTCACACAAGATATGCAGACCGGCGAGATACAGCGCATACCCGTGCCGCTTGATCCTGAAAAGGGTGTAAACGAATGGATTCTCTGTTCCAGGGAAATACAGGAAAGCTTCGGTGGAGACATACCGTCTGCGGAAATGCCGGAATATATGGACGGCTACATATATGTGGCATGTGAACTGAACCCCGAGAACCACCGCTACAATGTGTCGCTCAGATGCTCCTATATCGACACCACGACCACAGACCCGTATAAGGCGCATATACTCTTCGGCGCCGAAGCAGAACCTACACATCCGGGTACGACTATAGAATTCTACTCTACCCCGGCAATCTTTTTCACAAAATACAAGGATGCCGCCTCCCTTGCTACCACTCCGGCACGCACCGTCAATGATTTCTGTGCCGGCGACGGCCCGCTGTGCGTAGGCTCGATGGACAGCCAGAACCATTTCACATCGCTGTCAGGCACACCGATCGACTTCCCGCGCCTCACAATCGGAGGAGTAAGCTATTTCAGCTCATACGGCACACTGGCCACAGGGAAAGTGCTGCCCGACGTATGTGCTCCCGGCGCCCAGGTAGTCTCATCCCTGTCACGCTATTATTGCCAGCGCCATCCCGACTATCCTCTGTCGCTTGCCACTATCAGTCATGAGAACGACGGCACCACCCACTGCTGGGGGCCGATGCAGGGCACATCCATGTCAAGCCCGTTTGCCGCAGGAGTGGCGGCGCTGTGGCTCCAGGCCAATCCCGGCCTCACCGGCAAAGAGATAAGGGACATAGCGCTCGCCACCGCCGCATCTCCCGCGACCGACGCCGCCAATCCCCAGTGGGGACACGGAGTGCTTGACGCCGCCGCCGGCCTTGAGATGGCGCGCCGGCTTGCCGGCATGGAAAGCGTCCCGTCAGTAGCCGAAACGGCACTCTCGGCAATCGTCAGGGGCAACACTGTCTACATGAGCCTGCCGGCGGCTGAGATCGCCGCATTCAGCATCGTCTCTCCCGACGGGCGGATGCTTTCAGAGCAGCATCCCGGAAGCGCCGAGGCCACAGCCGACTGCACCGGATATCCCGCGGGGGTATATATAATTTCAGCCACCGACAGCCTCGGACAGAGACATTCCGCCAAAGTGGTCCTGCGTTGATTTTTAATCCAAAGTTGCACGCGAATGGAAATAAATGCCTAAATTTGTTATCTCCAAATGGAATGTCATCCTGCGCCAATGTCGCGGCATGGAAACACAGCACATTTCAAAGCATTAATATCCAAACATTTGCACATATGAAAAATGTACTTACCCGCCTCATTACCGGCATTCTCTACATAGCCGTGATTGTAGGCGCGGTGTTCATGGGGGGATGGTTTTTCTGGGGTCTCACGATACTGTTCGGCATCCTCGGACTTAATGAGTTCATACGCATATCCAACAAGAACTTCGTGTCAAACACAACCCGTCTGCTGGATCTTATCGGAGGCATACTGTTTCTTACGGCAATGTCGCCCGCTCCGGCCACATTCGTAGGATGCACATCCTCCACGGTGCTGTTTCTCATGCTCTACCTCGCATATTTCATCCTGCGATTCGTCTGCCAGCTGTATGTGCAGGACGGCAATCCCCTCACCCATCTGGCACACTCCCTTATGGGTCAGATATATGTGATAATGCCGCTCGGACTTCTGAGCTTCATGTACCATAGCTATGGCATGTATGTTATCCTGGCCATGTTCATCCTCATCTGGCTCAGCGACACCGGAGCATTCTGTGTGGGATCGCTCCTGGGACGCCACAAGCTCTTCGAGCGCATCTCTCCGAAAAAATCATGGGAAGGTTTCTTCGGGGGCCTCGTCTTCTGCCTGATCGCATCGGCCTGCTTCTATTTCTATAGCTCGGGGATTTTCAACGGCATGAACCTCTGGGAGCTTCTCGGCATGGGCGCCGTGGTATGCGTGTTCGGCACATGGGGCGACCTTGTGGAGTCCATGATCAAACGCTCACTCGGTGTCAAGGATTCCGGGAACCTGCTCCCCGGCCACGGAGGCATTCTCGACCGCATCGACTCCCTCCTGCTTGTCACACCGGCACTCTTCCTCTATCTGCTGGCCATCCGGTTCTTCTGATCCCGGGGCCCGCTCCATTTCAAGAAGCATTCAAGTAAGTATTCAAAAAATATTCACATTTATACCGATGGCATCATCACAACGTTACGACCTGCGCGGAGTATCCGCTGCCAAAGAAGATGTTCATGCAGCCATTAAAAATGTCGACAAGGGCATTTTCCCCAAGGCTTTCTGCAAAATCATTCCCGACATTCTGGGAGGAGACCCTGAATGGTGCAACATAATGCACGCCGACGGCGCCGGCACCAAATCGTCGCTTGCCTATGCATACTGGAAAGAGACAGGCGATCTCGGCGTATGGAAAGGAATTGCACAGGATGCACTGATAATGAACGTGGACGACCTCCTCTGCGTGGGTGCCACAAACCGCATGCTCGTCTCTTCCACAATCGGACGTAACAAACGCCTCATACCCGGCGAAGTAATAGCCGCCATAATCAACGGCACCGAGGAGCTGCTCGAGACCATGCGCGGATATGGCGTGGAGATCTACGGCACAGGTGGCGAGACCGCCGACGTAGGCGACCTCGTGCGCACCATAATCGTAGATTCCACAGTGACCACACGCATGCGCCGTGCCGACGTCATAAACAACGCCGACATTGCCGACGGCGACGTAATCGTGGGTCTGGCATCTTTCGGACAGGCCACATATGAGACAGAATACAACGGCGGCATGGGAAGCAACGGCCTCACCTCGGCACGCCACGACGTGTTCGACCATTCGGTTGCCGAGAAATATCCCGAGACATTCGACTCCGCCATACCCCGCGAACTGATCTACAGCGGCGCGAAGAAACTTACCGACAGTGTGGACGGCGCACCCGTCTGCGCCGGAAAACTCGTGCTCTCCCCCACCCGCACCTATGCGCCGGTGATCAAGAAACTCCTTGAGGAGATGCGTCCCGAAATCCACGGCATGGTGCACTGTACAGGTGGCGCACAGACCAAAGTGATGCACTTCGTCGAAAACAAACATGTGATAAAGGACAACATGTTCCCCATACCGCCGCTTTTCCGCCTGATACGCGAGCAATCCGGCACTGACTGGGCCGAAATGTACAAGGTGTTCAACATGGGACACCGCATGGAAATCTATCTCCCCGCGTCCAAAGCCCAGCAGGTCATTGAGATATCGCGCAGCTTCAACATCGATGCGAGAGTGATAGGACATGTGGAGAACTGCGAGAGCAACCGCCTTACCATCACTTCCGAATACGGCGAATTCACATATTGAGGCGCACGAAGAGTGAACCGACCCCGTGCCTTCGTTTGTTATAAGGAAGACGCGGGGTCGCGTCGTTTTCTAACCGATTTTTCCGCTTGAACCATAACAGCGACAAGACAAGACAGGAGCCCCATGCAGCGGGGCATCAGGCATGGCTTCCGGTCATGCTCTGCTTTCTTGCCGCCATATGCATAGCCGCGTGCCAGGGAAAGAA
Source organism: Muribaculaceae bacterium (assembly GCA_902836725.1). GTDB lineage: Bacteria > Bacteroidota > Bacteroidia > Bacteroidales > Muribaculaceae > UBA7173. The sequence goes on along the minus strand of CADFRV010000019.1, from coordinate 12,100 downwards.
ACCACAGGCGCCGGAAGAGGAGAAAAAATACACGTTGCCCGACACCATCCGCGTGGCCACCCTCTACAGCCCGACATCATATTTCATTTACCGCGACGAGCCGATGGGCTACGACTACTCCCTGCTCAAACAGATGGCGGCCGACAAGGGGATGGAAGTGGAGCTGAAAGTGGCCCCTTCGCTGCAAAAGATGATAGAGATGCTTGACTCGGGAGAAGTGGACCTGCTGGCATATGAGGTGCCAGTCACTTCCGAGTTCCGCAAGAGAGTGCTCCCCTGCGGCCCGAAGAATTTCACGCACCAGGTGCTCGTGCAGCCCAAGAAGGAGAACCGGCGGCTGATAACCGACGTGACCGAACTAGTAGGAGAGCATATCTATGTGGAAGCGGAGTCCAAGTACCAGTACCGCCTGGAGAATCTGAACGAGGAACTCGGAGGAGGAATACATATCCATGTCATAGACCGGGACACTCTCATCACCGAGGACCTCATCGACATGGTGTCTGACGGCCAGATACCCCTGACAGTAGTTGACGACGACATCGCCCGCATCAACAAGACATATCACCGCGATCTCGATATATCGCTTCCGCTGAGTTTCCCGCAGCTGTCGCAATGGGCGGTGGCTCTCGACAACCGGTGGCTTGCAGACAGCATCGACAACTATTTCGCACTCGAGACACCGCGCCGTAAACAGGCCGAACTGCTGAAACGTTATTTCGAGAGAGCTAAAAACGACGACGGCACTTTCACACTCGACATATCGAAAGGATACATCTCCCCCTTCGATACCTTCTTCAAGGAATCTGCAAAAAAATCGGGCTTGGACTGGCGCCTGATGGCAGCTCAGGGCTATCACGAAAGCCACTTCGACAGCACAAGGGTATCATGGGCCGGGGCGCGCGGGATAATGCAGATCATGCCCCGCACGGCACGCGCCTACGGACTGCCGTCATCAAAGATCACCAACCCGCAGGCCAACATAGAAGCGGCCGGCCGCATACTCGCCGACCTCGACAAATCGCTTTCAAAGAAAGTCAGCGATCCCCAGGAACGCCTGAAATTTGTTGTCGCGGCATACAACTCCGGAATAGCGCATGTTTACGATGCCATTGCACTTGCCAAGAAATACGGAAAGAATCCGCAGGTATGGAGCGGTAACGTGGAGCAGGCATTGCTGATGAAGGCCAATCCGGAATATTATTCGGATCCTGTATGCAAGGCGGGATATTTCAGAGGACGAGAGACTGTGGCCTATGTGCGCAACGTCATGTCGTTCTATGACAAACTAAAGAAAAAAGTACCTGTGGCATAGCGCTCCGGAGGGAAGCGGTGCCGACAAAAAAATACAGACTAAACGTTTCAATACATTGGATATGAGAAAAAAGTATCTTTCAGTAGGAATTGTGGCCGCACTTGCCGGCTCAATGATGTTCTCCTCATGCATCGGCAGCTTTGCCCTGACCAACAAACTGCTTAACTGGAACAACCAGATCGGCAACAAGTTTCTTAACGAACTCGTGTTCTTCGCATTCTGGGTGATACCCGTGTATGAAGTGACCTCCGTAGCAGACCTGCTCGTGCTCAACTCTGTGGAATTCTGGAGCGGAAGCAACCCCGTGGCCATGGGCACAAAAGTGATCAAAGGCCATGACGGCGAATACCTTGTGGAATGCGACGGCAAAGGCTACACCATCACATCGAAAAACGACGGCTCTGTCGTGCGTCTTGACTTCGACCAGGATGAAAAGAGCTGGAGTGTGACAGCCGGAGACAGCACCGTCACCTTCATGACATTCGTGGACGACACCCACGTGAACATGATCAACGCCGATGGCTCATACTCGCTTGTGGAGCTTAGCCAGGAAGGTCTGATGGCCTACCGCGAAAGTGCAGTAGCAAGCATGTGGGCGGCACGCTGATCTCCCCCCGAAGACACCCTACAGGCGCTGTGCAGGAATCCATAGATCCTGCGCAGCGCTTTGCCATATTTCCTGATCTTAAAACAATTGGCCACAGGGGGAACAAATGGCATCCCAGTTCGAGATGCTCCTGCCGCTCTGAAAACTTAAATATGGCTAAAACGGCACCCTCCGGGATTGCCTGAAGGGAACTATCATAGAAAGAGGATTGTTGTAGCTTTGAAAAGCACCCCGACAAAGGGGTTGGCAAGTGTCACAACAACAGCTTATTTAACTGATTTAAGACTATTAACCCAAAATATTTGCAGGTTCTGCTATTATTCAATATCTTTGCGTTAACTGTTGCGGAATGTCTCGGAACTTCCGCAACCTATAAATACTGAAAAACAATTTAATCCCATACAAATATATGGACAACCAGGAACTGCTTAAAAGCGTAAAAGAAAAAGCCCTTGCATGGCTTACAGACCAATATGACGAGGCCACCCGCGCCGAGGTAAAACAGATGCTCGAGGCGGAAGACCCCACACAGCTCATCGAATCGTTTTACAAGGATCTGGAATTCGGTACAGGCGGTCTGCGCGGCATCATGGGCGCAGGCACAAACCGCATGAACATCTACACCGTAGGTGCGGCCACCCAGGGTCTGGCCAACTATCTGAAAGAGGCATTCCCCGACATGCCCCAGATATCGGTAGTTGTAGGCCACGACGTGCGCAACAACTCGCGTAAATTCGCCGAAATCGTCGCCAACATCTTCTCTGCCAACGGCATCAAGGCATATCTGTTCGACAGCTTCCGTCCCACACCGGAGCTTTCTTTCGCCATCCGTCACCTCGGCTGCCAGAGCGGCGTCAACATCACCGCATCGCACAACCCCAAAGAATACAACGGTTACAAGGCATACTGGGCAGACGGCGCCCAGATCATCGCCCCGCATGATGTGAACATCATCAACAACGTGGAGAAGATCAAGAACGTCAGCGAGATCAAATTCAAAGGCAACCCCGATCTCATCGAGATCATCGGCGACAAGATGGACAAAGATTATCTCGACGCCATCAAAACCCTCTCGCTAAGCCCGGAGATCAACAAGAAATACAGCGACCTCAAGATCGTCTATACACCTATCCACGGCACAGGCGTGAAACTCATCCCGGAATCGCTCAAGAACTACGGTTTCACAAACATTATCCACGTGCCCGAACAGGACGTGCCATCCGGCGACTTCCCCACTGTGGACTCACCCAACCCCGAAAACGCATCGGCCATGGCCATGGCTGTAGCCAAAGCAAAAGAGGTTGAGGCCGACCTCGTTGTGGCTTCCGACCCCGACGCCGACCGCATCGGCTGTGTCATCCGCGACACCGACGGCGAATACGTGCTCGTAAACGGCAACCAGATCGTAATGATCCTCCTCAACTATCTGATGAACCGCAACGCCGAGCTCGGACGTCTCACCGGCAAGGAATACATCGTGAAGACCATCGTGACCACCGAGACTATCAAGAGCATAGCCGACGCCAACAACATCCGCATGTACGACTGCTACACCGGCTTCAAGTGGATCGCAGCCGTTATCCGCGAGAACGAAGGTGTTAACCGCTACCTCGGAGGCGGCGAGGAGAGCTATGGCTTCCTGGCAGAGGAATTCGCCCGCGACAAAGACTCCGTTTCAGCCATCTCCCTCATGGCCGAGTGCCTGGCATGGGCCAAGGACAAGGGCATGAGCTTCATGGAAATGCTCCAGGACATCTACGTCAAGTATGGTTTCTCACGCGAGGAAGGCATCTCTGTGGTACGCCCCGGCAAGACAGGCGCCGAAGAGATCGTGGCCATGATGAAGGGCTTCCGTGCAAATCCCCCGAAAGAACTCGGCGGCAGCACCGTTGTGGTAAAGAAAGATTACGCCGACCTGAACATGACAGACCTGCGCGACGGCAAGGTAGAGAAGATGGACTTCCCCACCACCTCAAACGTGCTCCAGTTCTTCACCGAAGACGGCACAAAGGTATCCATCCGCCCCTCTGGCACAGAGCCTAAGATCAAATTCTATATCGAGGTACACGGAAAGATGGCCGACAAGAGCGAATATCATGCAGCCAACGAGGCCGCAGCCGCCAAGATCAACGTGATCAAGAAAGAGCTTGGCATCTGATCCTCAAGACATACAATAAACTGAAATACCGGATACAGACATCACGCATATCTGTATCCGGTATTTTAAACACTTAGCTACCCATACAGATTATTCGGAACAACCTATGCAGCCACTTGCCGAACGGATAGTATATGAGGACAACCATATAATCGTGGTCAACAAACTCCCCGGAGAGATAGTGCAGGGCGATAAGACCGGCGACGAACCTCTGGTTGAAGCGCTCAAGGGATATCTTAAAGAGAAATATGCCAAACCCGGCAACGTGTTCTGCGGTGTCGTGCATCGCCTTGACCGTCCTGTAGGGGGACTGGTCGTTTTCGCCAAGACTTCGAAAGCCCTCGCCCGCATGAACGAGATGTTCAGAAACGGCGACGTCCACAAGACATACTGGGCCATAAGCCGCAACATGCCCCCACATCCCCAGGACGAGTTGCGCCATTTCATCACCTCCACAGAGAAAAACAACAAGTCATATGCGTCGCTGACACCGAAAAACGGTGCCAAAGAGGCGCGTCTGCGCTATCGCGTGGCCGGCTCTTCCGAGCGCTACCACCTTCTGGAGGTAGAACTGATGACAGGCAGGAAACACCAGATAAGGGTGCAGCTGTCGGCTATCGGATGCCCCATAAAGGGGGATCTGAAATATGGCGACAAACGCTCCAACCCCGACGGATCCATATCCCTCATGGCCAGAAACATCCGTTTCATCCACCCTGTGAGCAAAGAGCCTGTGGACCTGACGGCCCCGGTGCCGGATGATCCGTTATGGAAAGCCCTGGAGCAGGCAGCTGACTGAATAAAACAAGTATCACAGAAAAAGAAAAGACCGATGGAGAAGAAAGATTTGAAGATAGTGTTTTTCGGCACTCCCGAGTTTGCCGTGGCAAGCCTTGACAGACTGGTCACCGCAGGCTATAACGTCGTCGGAGCCGTCACCATGCCCGACAAACCTGCAGGCCGCGGCCACAAGATGTACCAGTCTCCTGTAAAGGAATATGCCCTTGCGCACAATATTCCCCTGCTGCAGCCGGTGCGTCTCAAAGACGAGACATTTGTCGGGGAGCTGCGTTCACTCGGAGCCGATCTGTTTATCGTGATCGCTTTCAGAATGCTTCCCGAGGTGGTGTGGACCATGCCGCCGCTCGGCACATTCAATCTCCACGCATCGCTGCTCCCCCGTTACCGAGGAGCCGCCCCTATAAACTGGGCTGTGATAAACGGCGACACCGAGACCGGAGTCACCACCTTCTTCCTGAAACATGAGATAGACACCGGCGACATCATCGACCAGGAACGTATCGCCATCCTCCCCACCGACAACGTGGGCGATGTGCACGACAAGCTGATGGAACTCGGAGCAGGCCTCACACTCAAGACCGTGGATGCCATAGTGGCGGGAGAAGTAAAGCCTGTCCCACAGGAGAAACTGCTTCAGGGGGAAGAAGCTACACCTGCGCCAAAAATCTTCAAGGACACATGCCGCATAGACTGGAAGAAAAGCGCCACGGAGATCCACAATCTTGTGAGAGGTCTCTCCCCCTACCCGGCCGCATGGAGCGAATTGCAGGCCGAAGAAAACGGCGAGCCCATGCAAGTGAAGATTTTCCAGACAGAAATCTGCGGCATATGCCCCGAGACCTCGCTCCCTGGAGAAATTTTTACAGAAGGGAACGAGATGAAAGTGGCATGCGGCGACGGCCGTCTGCTGAGAATCTCGGAACTGCAGCCCGCAGGCAAAAAACGCATGACCGCCGACGCCTTCATGCGTGGCGCGCGCCTCTCCCCGCTCTGCCGTTTCCTCTGATCATACCATACTCCCAAATCACCGCTGCCCTATGCTTGCACCGTTAGCTGAAAGACTTCGCCCGCGCACCCTCGACGACTACATCGGCCAGAAACATCTGGTGGGTGAAGGTAGTGTACTGCGCAGAATGATCGATACCGGAAACGTAAGTTCATTCATCCTGTGGGGGCCTCCCGGAGTGGGAAAAACCACCCTGGCACGCATCATTGCCAACACCACGAAATCGCCCTTCTACACCCTGAGCGCGGTAAGCGCCGGAGTAAAGGATGTGCGCGATGTGATAGAGCGGTGCAAGGCCGACGCCAGCAGCATGTTCTCTACAGGGCGTCCCATACTGTTCATCGACGAGATCCACAGGTTCAGCAAATCGCAGCAGGACAGCCTGCTCGGAGCGGTGGAGAACGGCACCGTGACACTCATCGGCGCCACTACCGAGAACCCCTCTTTCGAGGTGATCCGTCCGCTGCTGTCACGCGCCCAGGTCTATACACTCAAACCGCTTGAGGCACCCGAACTTACCGAGCTACTCGGGCGCGCGGTGGCCACCGACACCATTCTAAAGGAGTCGGATGTGAAAATAGAGGAGACCGACGCGCTTTTCCGCTTTTCAGGGGGGGACGCCCGCAAACTGCTGAACATTCTCGACCTGCTGCAACAGTCCACACCTCTGGGACAGCCGATGGTGATAAACGACCGGATTGTGACCGAGCGGCTGCAGGAAAATCCTTTGGCCTACGACAAACAGGGGGAAATGCACTACGACATCATTTCCGCCTTCATCAAGAGTGTGCGCGGCAGCGATCCCGATGCGGCCATCTATTGGCTTGCACGCATGATAGAGGGTGGGGAGGATCCCGAATTCATAGCCCGGCGTCTTGTGATACTTGCCGGGGAGGACATCGGGCTCGCCAACCCCAACGCCATGCTGCTCGCAAACGCCACATTCGACGTGATCAAGAAGATAGGCATGCCGGAAGGGAGGATACCCCTGGCGGAATGTACCATATATCTCGCGACATCACCGAAAAGCAACTCGGCATATCTGGCCATTGACGCCGCCCTTGCCTCCGTGCGCCAGACTGGCAATCTTCCCGTGCCGCTCCATATCAGAAACGCCCCCACATCGCTGATGAAAGAGATGGGCTACGGCGCCGACTACAAGTATGCCCATGACTATCCGGGCCATTTCGTGCGCCAGCAATTCCTGCCCGACGCCATCGACGGCACCCGTTACTGGCATCCCGCCGATAACCCGGCGGAAGCACGCGCGGCCGAACTGCAGCGGCAACGGTGGGGGAAATAGCGTCAACGGGAAACATTCATTAACATTTCAACTCTCCCGCGGGTATTTCATCCGGTAAAAAAACGTTTCCGGCCCCCCGGCGCGCCTGTATGCAGATTTAAATTGCTGTTGTCGGCCCCACGGTATAATTTTGCAATCGTAAAATTATAACGTGACATGACAAGACGCAAAATCACATTTCCGATCGCGATCCTTTCCCTCGGCCTGTTTTCAACAGCAGGGACTGCAGACCGTTTCACATCTGTCACACCGGCCGAAGTCACAGCTTCGCCGACACAGATGCCTGCGGTATGGACATTCGACAATTGCGTGGAGTGGGCCATAGAAAACAATACCAACGTAAGGAAAACGCTGCTCAACATTCTTCAGAACGACCAGGAGATCGGCACCGCCAAAGACGCATGGCTGCCTTCGGTGGGATTTTCCACCAGCCACAGTTTCACCAACTATCCGTCGCCGGAAGATAGAAGCTCAAACAACATCTACGGCAGTTCCTACGGCATCAATGCCTCATGGACAGTATGGGAAGGAAACATCCGCAAATACCGTCTGGAATCAGCCAAGATATCGCGCCAGCGCACACAGCTGAGCGGCGACGATCTCATCAACGATCTGAAACTGAACATACTCCAGGCATATCTCAACATCATGTATGCCAAAGAGACAGTGACAATTGCCTCGCAGACACTCGAAGTGAGCGAATCGCAGACAGAGCGTGCGAGAAGATTCATGGAGTCGGGACGCACCTCCAGAGCCGATTTCGCCCAGATAGAGAGCCAGGCGGCGCAGGACAGATACAATCTCGTGCAGGCAGAAAGCAACTATGCCACAGCGAAGATGAACCTGAAAAAGATCCTGACACTCGGCATAGACTATGACCTGCAGATTGCCGACGTCACATTCTCGGACAACGACGTGACATCAGATCTCCCGCCTATGGACCAGGTCTACACCTTCGCTTCCACATGGCTTCCGGAGCTGAAAAGCAACGAACTGAGCAAACAGATATATGCCAACGACATAAAGATCGCCAAAGCCGGGTATCTCCCCTCCATCTCGCTGCAGGGTTCGCTCGGCACAGGCTATAACTCGGGGGGAAGCCTCAGCTGGGAAAGCCAGATGAAAGGGGCTTTCAACGAGAACATCGGGGTCACCCTCTCGATCCCCATTTTCGACGGCAATTCCACACGCAGGGCGGTAGCCAAAGCCAACCTCGCGGCAATGGAATATGATCTTGACCAGAAACAGCTCCTTGACAACCTGTCGCAGACTATAGAAAGCCTGTATATCGACGCCAATAACGCAAAAGCCAAATATACCTCAGGCATAACACAGCTCGAAGCCACCCAGACCACCGCCGACCTCGTGGACCGGCAGTTTGAACTCGGCCTTGTGAACCCTCTGGAACTGCTCACGGCACATAACAACCTGCTCAACGCCCGCCTTGAGCTGCTCCAGAGCAAATTCATGGCAGTCCTTGCCAGAAAGACCATCGATTTTTACGCTACAACACAAATATACATCCCCTGACAATACTACCCGACCCAAAATGAAGATATACGACATTATGCTGCTATCCGCGGCGATGGTGCTCCCACTCTCGTCATGCTCGGATAAGCCGAAGACCGAACTGGAGACATATACAGCAGAACCCACCGACATATCGGAAGTGGTGACCGCCACCGGCACCATGGAATCTGTGACACAGGTGGATGTGGGCACACAGGTGACCGGTATCATCGACAAGCTCTATGCCGACTACAACGACCAGGTGACAAAAGGGCAGCTCCTTGCCGAACTGGAAAAGACACTGCTCGACAGCGAGCTGAGAAGCGCCGACGCCAACATGGCATCAGCCAAAGCGAGCTTCGAGTACGCCAAGACCAATTTCGAGCGCGACAAGACGCTCCACGACGAACAGCTCATTTCCGACTACGAATTCCAGACCTCGCAACGCGACTATGAAGTGGCACGCCTCAACTATGAGAAAAGCCAGGCCGACCGCGTACGAGCCGCCAAGAACCTCAACTACGCCGAGATTTATTCGCCCATCGACGGTATCATCATCTCCCGCGAGGTGGAGGTCGGACAGACCGTGGTGTCAAGCATGAACGTGGCCAACCTGTATGTGATCGCCGACCTTGACAACATGCAGGTAGTGGGAAATGTGGACGAGGCAGACATAGGCCAGGTGAAAGTAGGACAGCACGTCACATTTACCGTCGACGCCTACTCCGACGATGTGTTCTCCGGCACCGTGACACAGGTACGCCTCAACCCCACGACCACCTCGAATGTGGTGACATACGAAGTGATAGTGGAGGCTCCGAACCCCGACCACAAGCTTATTCCCGGTCTCACGGCCAATCTCACCATATACACGCTTGAGCTGAAAGATGTGACAGCTGTTCCTCTTAAAGCTCTCCGCTTCCAGCCGCAGGAAGGCAACGAGGAGAACGGGCTCCCCCAGGCAGTGCCTTCCGAAACACCCGCCGGATCATCGGTATGGGTACTGCGTGACGGACGTCTGGTCCAGACACCCGTGGAACTCGGAGCATCGAACGGAGTTTACCAGCAGGTGAAATCGGGACTGAAACAGGGCGACAAGGTAGCGCTCCAGTACAATACCATCATGGAGCGTCCGCAGGCGGAAAACAAGGAGGAGAACCCCTTCATGCCGAAACCGCCGGGCAGCCGCAAGAAATAACGCCACACAAATCCTCACAGACATGGCAAAAGAGATAATAAGAATAGAAAACCTCAAACGCTACTTCAAAGTCGGCGAAGAGACCGTGAAGGCGCTGCGTGGCATCTCATTCACCATATACGAAGGGGAGTTCGTCACCATCATGGGCACCTCCGGCTCAGGCAAATCCACACTGCTCAACACCCTGGGGTGCCTCGACACCCCTACCTCAGGCGAGTATCTGCTTGACGGCATCCCCGTGCGCGGGATGGGGAAGAACGAGCGGGCGCGCATCCGCAACCGCAAGATAGGCTTCATCTTCCAGAACTATAACCTGCTCCCCAAAACCACATCTATCGAAAATGTGGAACTGCCGTTGCTCTACAACTCCGGCATAAGCGCCGCAGAGAGGGCAAAGAAAGCCGAACGCTGCCTCAGGGAGGTGGGACTCGCCGACCGCATCTACCACAAGAGCAACCAGATGTCGGGAGGTCAGCAACAGCGTGTGGCCATAGCCCGCGCCCTTGTCAACGATCCTGTGATAATACTTGCCGACGAGGCCACGGGAAACCTTGACACACGCACCTCCTTTTCGATACTCACCCTCTTCCAGAAACTGCACAAGGAGGGGAAGACCATCATATTCGTCACCCACAACCCGGAGATAGCGCTGTATTCATCACGGAACATCACCCTGCGCGACGGCCATATCGTAAGCGACGAATACAACCACGACATACACTCGGCGGAAGAGGTCTACAGAAATCTCCCCGTTGACAACGACTGACATACGGTATACCCATGAACATCAAGAATCTACTTAAAATAGCGCTCAAAGCACTCAATAACAACAAGATGAGGTGCTTTCTGACCATGCTCGGAGTAATCATCGGCGTGGGAGCCGTAATAGCCATGCTCGCCATAGGCCAGGGATCCAAGAACTCCATCAAGGCGCAGATTTCCGAGATGGGGAGCAACATGATAATGATATTCCCCGGTGCCGAAAAACATGGCGGAGTGCGCCAGAGCAGCGACGACATGCAGACCCTCAAACCCGCCGACTACGAGGCACTTCTGAGGGAGAGCGGCACCATCGCCAACATCACCCCGACCGTCAACGGGCAGGGGCAATGGATCTACGGAAACAACAACTACCCCTCCCAGGCACAGGGTGTGAACACGCAGTATCTCGACATAAGGCAACGTAAAGTAGCCCAGGGAGAGATGTTCACCGAGGAGGACGTGAAAAACGCCGCGAAAGTGTGCGTGCTCGGGAAAACGCTTGTCGACAACCTGTTTCCCGCAGGCACAGATCCTCTCGGCAAGGTCATACGTTTCGGCAAGATCCCGATGACTGTGATCGGGGTGCTTGAGGAGAAGGGATACAACACCATGGGACAGGACCAGGACGATCTGGCTCTTGTGCCGTACACCACCGTGATGAAACGTGTGCTCGCCACCGACTACCTGCAGCGGATACAGGCCTCCGCCGTAGACGAGAACCAGACAGACCGCACCATAGAGGAGATAACCGGCATACTCCGCTCACAGCATAAACTGAAAGAGACAGACGAGAACAACTTCACCATACGCTCCATGCAGGAACTGGCCGAGATGATCTCCTCCACCTCCTCGATGATGACAGTGCTCCTGGCAGCCGTGGCCGGTATCTCGCTCCTTGTGGGTGGCATAGGCATCATGAACATAATGATCGTAAGCGTTACGGAACGCACGCGCGAGATCGGCCTGCGCATGAGTATCGGCGCCACCGGACGCGACATAATGATGCAGTTTCTTATTGAGGCGGTCATTATATCGGTCACCGGCGGTGTGCTCGGCATACTTACCGGAGCGGTAGCCACATGGATGATCTCCCTCTTCGCCCACTGGCCGGTGCAGATCGATGCCGGATCGGTGATCCTGTCATTCGTGGTGTGCACCGCCATAGGTATAATATTCGGTTTCTATCCGGCGGCAAAAGCCTCCAACCTCGATCCTATCGAAGCCATACGATATGAGTGACCAGATAAGACAGAACCGCTTCGCAGGCACAGCCACAGTGATGGTGCTCTCGTTCCTGCTGTTCTATTTCCCGTCGGTACTTGCCGTATTCAGCCGCGAGGGGGAACCAAAGGAGTGGATCATCATGCATGTGGTGATGGCGACATTCTACACCGCCGTGTTCTGTGTGAACTATTTCTGGCTCGTACCGGCCACACTCGTG
>CADFRV010000018.1 GCA_902836725.1 Muribaculaceae bacterium | reverse complement strand
ATACAGATATGAGCGAGGCAGAACTTGTACAGCTAAACAAAGACCATAACTGCACTCTTTACACCATTCAGTTCATCACTGAAGATAAGGGTGAGTATCTTCGTTTCTATAACCGCTTCAAGGACGATGCGACTTATAATGAAGATTTGGCCCGCATAGCCAAGTTTGTCGAAAGCATTGCAGACCTTGGAGCTTTGGAGCATTTCTTCCGACCGGAAGGAAAGATGAGTGATCGAGTCTGTGCGCTCCCGGTGGTAAAATCGAAATTGCGCCTGTATTGTCTGCGACTTTCAGACAGCATACTTATCCTCGGCAATGGAGGAATTAAGAAAACGCGCACCTACGATGAAGATGATGAGTTGCGCGGATTTGTGGTCACCCTTCAAAACTTTGATAAGCTTATCAAAGAAGGTGTGAAGGATGGAACTATTATCATTTCCGAGAACGAAATTGAAACCGACAAAACATTTGATATATGAAGACAGCCTTTGAAGAATACAATCGTATAGTGTCATCTATACCGGATAATATCCGCAAAGAAGTGGATATGGAAATGGCTGTATCCAATCGAATTTATGACCTTATGACCCAAAAGGGGTTGTCAAAGGCTGAGTTTGCCCGTTCGATTGGCAAGCGTCCGTGTGAAATCACCAAGTGGCTGAGTGGGCAGCATAATTTCACCCTTTCTACACTTGCCATGCTCTCCTCATTCTTCGGGCAACCGATAATAACAGTCGGCTAAAATTTGCTTATACGACGATATGACAAACAAGGCAATTAGATTTTAGGAGGAACATCGGAGTAAGCCCCCTTCACGATCTGTAGACGAAAGCCACACATGCAAGTTGGCTCCGCTGGTTGCGTCAGCATGCCGTAACTCCTTATTGGTTACATGCAGAATACCCCTGATATATACAGACAGAATGCCTTACCCAATCCGCAAAGGTACTAAACCCACTGACCGTTTTCGGAATAAAAACAGGCGCAGGGTTTTGCAAATTGGAGACAAAACGCTAACTTTGCCACGTGCATGGAGTGTGGCAGCCTATGCCGCACCTCCACATATTTTTACAGTTTAAATATTTCATTACCAACTATGGTGTATCTGCATCTTACTGAAAACAATTTCGGTTGCGCGGCTCCCCCGGGCTGCGTGAGGATGCGGCGCGCATAGTTCCCCCACCGACATTTTTCAACCGGAATCGGCTACTGACAGCCATTGGTATGTCCTGACGTACCATAGCTCCAGTGGCCGACTGCGAGCACATTGACATGTTGGGGATAGCGACGGAGGAAGGCCTCCGGCCATAGAATATAAGATTAATTAACTGTAAAAATATGAATAAAACTGAACACCATCTGATTTTACCAGACCTCAGCCTCGATGCCTACGAACCCTCAGAAGAGGAGACTGAGGTGAAAACCGATCCCTTTGATCGGTTGCTTGATGAATTCATCGCGCAGGAGAAAGAACGCCTTTCGCTCGATGATGACTATTTTACCGACGGCGCCACCGACAATGATGACACTGCCGAGAACGTTCCCGAAGAAGATGATGACGCTACTGCTGAACCTGACTGTAAGGAGCCACCGGCTACCGTGCCCCTCTACACCGGTCCGTTACTCTCTCCGCTCGACCATCTTACCGGCCTGAAAGCCGTAAAAGAGAAACTGACCGTTTACGAAAAACTCGTGCGGTTCAACAAAATGCGCCATGACTGCGGCATGCCTGTAAGTCCGGTTCCACTCCACGCCATGTTTCTCGGATCACCCGGCACAGGCAAAACCACCGTGGCCAAGATGATGGGGCTGATGCTCGCCAGAGCGGGAGTTCTCTCCCGCGGACATGTGGTGGTGAAGGAGAGAGCCACACTGCTCGGCCCGAACTACAGCATGGAGGAGACCAACACCCTTAAGGCCATAGAGGAGGCACAGGGCGGGATACTCCTCATTGACGAGGCATATCAGCTATATCAGCCCGACGACCCGCGGGATCCGGGAAAATTCGTTATAGAAACCCTGCTGACCGCTCTTGCAGATGACTCATCGCGCGACTGGATGCTCATCCTCGCCGGTTATCCTGAGGAAATGAAACGCATGTTCAGGATGAATCCCGGATTTGAATCGCGCATTCCGCAATCAAACATCTACGTTTTCGATGATTTCACAGCCACGGAACTGATGGAGATAGCGGAAAAATACCTTACACGCCACCAGTACACACTCACTCCCGAAGCTCGCGACGCACTGTCTGCAAGACTCAGCGCCGACTATTCCAGACGCGACAGAACCTTCGGAAACGCGCGCCATGTGGTGAACCTCATACAGACCGCCATCCTCCCGGCAATGGCTGTGAGAGTGGTATCGTCTGATCCGGCAGGGCGTCTGTCGCTTTCCGAGATACAGGCAAGCGACATCCCTCGGGCCGCCAAGCCGGTATGTCCGCCTCGTGAACGGATCGGTTTCCGTGCCTGAAAAGGCATAACAAAGTCGGTGTGTCAAAAATCGCGATTTTTGACACACCGACTTTAAAGTATATCAGTATCAATTTCAGAAAAAGACGGCCGCATCCTTGCGGTCAAGAACATCCAACAGATCCTGTATGCGGAACGCCCTGTTGCCATACATTCCGTATTCCACCGGAATTTCCTCGCCGAACTGCTCACGAAGCACGGAAGCGAACTCCGTTACGATCTCTCTCATCGTATGCCCGCATATTATCAGCTTGGAATCATCCACAGGCCACCACCATGTCTTTTCTGGGATATAATCGTAGACCTCCAGATACATTCCGCCATTGTGGGTCTCCCCTCCTTCATATCTGCCTTCGCAGCTCACGGTAATGCCTTCTGAACTACAACTGAGCATTCTTACAAGAACGGGGGAAACCGACGGATTTGACAACTCCTTGCCGTCATCGCTTAAATCATAGAGCAGGAACAGCCCTACCTTCTTGCCTGTGACTTTCTCATACGCCCTGACCGGAGTATAGAGAATACTCGGTCCCGACGTACTGAAATATCTTAGCTCGGAATACATCTTCCCCTGATAGAATGACAGGTTTTTCGGGAAAGAAGATGTCCAGCCGAAAAGTTCACTAAGGTTTATCTGTTTCCACATGCCGTTTGTATTGTCGTTCTTGTCAAACAGGCTTATTTCCCCCATGCCGTATGTCACCGGCTCACTGGAGGTAACAAACTTGTTTATCACCTCCTGATCTATTTCCGAGGCAAAATCATCGGCTCCATTAACAAAATTCACATCTCCGGCAGGCTCATCAGAGCCACAGCCTGTAAGCACGCCTGACATACAGAATACCCCGGATATCAAGGCCGACTTGAACCACATTCCCATTGTCCGTTTATCCATAATGAATGAAGTATTAGTTTATTATGAGTTTTGTTGTGTTGCCTCCGACTGTCACAAGATACACTCCGGCGCAGACAGGAATCCTGCACGTGCCTGAGAGCGACGTATGCGACGCCACCACACGGCCGTCCGCCGCTGCCACCGACACGGCCTCGCCGTTCAAGCCGCTGATCACAACAGCACCATCGACTGCTGTGACAGTATATGTGGAACCGGCAACCGAAGCTACGCCGCTGCCGTCTATCAGCGCCGCGGGTGACATGCGCGATTCACCGCGGTCATACACGGCCGTGACACGGTAGGAATGCGCTCTTCCGTCGGCCGCAGTGGTATATACCCGGTCACTTACAGGCGCGTCGTTGATCCTCACCCCGTCGCAATATACATGATACCCTTCCAGGATCGACGCAGGCACAGGCGCGCCCTGTTTTATGAAACGAATGTCATCGATGATGGCGGCAAACTGCTGTGGCGAGGTACAGCGTATGGCGAAATAGCGGGTACCTTCAGGCAGCACTGCGCCAAACTGTGTCCACTTCTTGGAGAAAGCGCAGGTGGCAAGAAGTTCGAAACTATCGGGATCGGTATCCGTATAAGATGCCAATACCTCAACCCTTTCCTTATAGGATGTCATGATGCTGCGTCCCATGAAAGTGATTATCTGACGCTTGCCGTCAAGCTCCCCGGAAATAAGCCAGTCGTCGCTGAAACCTGTGCGCGGCGCATACGAGATCAGCATCTGCGAGCCTGAATACGGACGCCAGTCGGGATATTCCATGGTGTCCTCGGGACTTTCGGAATAATCCACCGACAACCCTGCAAGCACAGGATTGAACACCTGCCAGGCCATCGGCTTGCCGGCATTGTCATACTTGAGTATGGAACCGTTGCCGGTACCGTCTGAGATGCCCCAGGTGGCCTGTCCGTCGCCGTCATACATCGTCCAGTCGCCCACACCGTCGATAATGAACGGGGTATAGCTGTCAAATGTCTCTGTGGAGGGTTCGGGCAGCGCGGTAGTGATATCAGGCTCGTCCCATGACAGAGCCACCTGCGAGCCGCTTCTCTCAGCCTGAAGCGCCGTCACGTAAGCCACATGGGGAAGATCCACCGATACGGTCACTATCTCCGAGCGGTTGTCACTCTCCTTGAGGTCATATTCATAAAGGATCTCGGCCTGCAGATCATTGCTTTCCGGCGTACCAAGTGTCACAGGGAAAATCAGTGTGAAGTCGGCAGAGTTGCCCGGCTCGATATTCCTTCCCTCAGCCTCGGTGACAAAATCACCGGCAAGCGATTTAAGACGCACCTTGTATTCGTCGGCATCCTCCTGGCCACGGTTTGTCACCGTCACCTTCACCTCATGCCTGTCGCCGGGAGCGGCAAGATAATGTGTGTTTATGGAGGTAAGCTCCAGATTGTCGGTGAGCATGTCATCCACATAGATGTTGTCCACAAAAATCAGACCTTCGTCCCAGCCGGTGCCACGGAATCCGAGCTGAATATACCGTTTCCCGGCAAATTCTCCCAACGGCACCACAATATGCTGCCATCCGTCATGTCCGGCGAAATCCTCGGCGGTAACGGCACGTACCGTGCGCCATCCTTCCGTTTCCGGATTCACCACTATCTCGAGGCGGTTGCGGCTGCCCTCCTCCACATTGCAGTAGAAACTCAGCGCGGCGTTGAGGGTGGATCTGAGGCTGATACGGTTGGTATACAGCATGGCGGAAAGACCCTCGTCACCGGGAATACCGTAGCCGTTGAGACCGAAGAGTGCCATACCCCTGTCATTATCATACGGGGTAACGCCCTCTATCTCGGCAGCCACTCCCCACTGCGCTCCGGTGTCGGAAGAGAGATATCGGAGCACCGGACTTGTGGAGGTCTGACCCGGGAACGATTCATGTACCGGAAGCGCGGCATCCTCCCCTCCTACAAATACCGACGGGGATGTGGAGGTCTTTCCGGTACCCACGCTATTCGCAGGCGTCACACGGTATGCCACCTGGGTCTGTACACCCGCCGTGACTTCCGTGTCCGTAAAACTCAGTTCCGAAATCCCTTTGGCCACCTCCTGCGAGTTATACTCGTTGAAGTATCTAACCACAGTATATGTGGCTTTCGACGGATCCACATAATGCCCTTCCGGACCTTCGCTTGACGGAGCCTCCCAGCTTACGGTGATCTTGCCGTCGATATCGCGCACTGTCAGATTGTTGACGGTACCCGGTTTGTCATATCCTACGAAAACTTTCTTTACCGATTCGAGACCGCGGTTCTTGCCGTCGTAAGCCACTACGCGATATTCGTTGATACCCTGCACGGCTTCCTTGTCGGTATATTCGAATTCCTGTCCTGGTGCCGCGGCTGTAAAAGTCTTGATCACAGCGCCGTCGCGTATCACCTCAATCTTGTCGAGAGTCTCGAGCGGCGTGGCGTCGATAGCGTTTGTCGGAGCCTTGAATGATATATGCGCCTCATACGCTCCTTTTTCTCCCGGCACCACACTGAAATCTGTCACAGCCGACGGCCCCTCGGCCATGGCGCCCTCTACAATCCGCAGATTGTCAAGCACAAGGTTCCACATGAGATTGTCACCCGGTGTTGTGGCATGAAAGCCGATATGGTATTCACCTTCGGTATCCACATGTATCTCATGTTCATAAGTGTTGTACTTGGTGTATTCGTTGTCGATAAGCGAATTTTCGAGCAATGTCTCGGTCATCCCCTCCACCGAGGCCGATTTACCAAGCTTCACTTCCATATATTCCCTGAAACTCGGCACTATGGAGTTGCCCTGGCTCATCGCCTGGTAGATCACCTTGTATGTGCGGTCGTTGCGCAGATGCACAGGCGGGGTGAACAGCCAGTCGTCCTTGGCGTTGCCGGTATACTGTCCTCCGGCGGGAGTTGCGGTAGCCACACCCTCCTTATAACCAGAGTAGCCCCATGTTCCCTGCGCGCCTGCCGCATCATTGTCGACATCCGCAACAGAGAAGGTGCTGAAATCAACCGGAGTGTCAAAAGTCTCGATATAAGGTACCTCGGCCACATGGCCTACAGCCACCTTGTTGGTAAGGCACGCCACACCCTGCTGTCCGTGCGACACCGGTGTGATCATGTATCTGTAGCATTTCAGCGCCGTGTCTTCGATATGGTCTGTAAACACCGTATCGGTCAGCGCACTCGCCACCCCCACGTTGTCGGGCAACCGCACAACGTCGTATGTGATGTTCGGAAAATCAACATATCCGCCGTGCATGCTGCCGCGCGGCTTGCGCCATTTCAGGCTAACAGTCCCACCGCGGTCTGAATTGGTTGCAACAGCCTCGGGACATGCCGACGGGGCATCCTGCCCCATATACTCGCGCAGTGAAGTGGGGAAACTTTTTCCGGAAGCGTTCTCGAGTGTCAGCGAGAAGGTATAATACCCGTTTTCAGGGAGTGTAAGCTCTATCTCGCAATTGCGTTTTCCGGCACGCACACTGCCGGTATGGGTCTCTTCGCCGTTTACTTTCAGCCGGTAAGTGATGTCTCCCGACAGTTGCGAACCGTCCTGGCAGACCTTGGGCGCATCGAAAGCCACGACACCGGTCAGTGAGCCGTCGATGAAATCGGTGAACAGTTCCTCAGGCGTGGCGGGTGCGCCGGGAGCAGTCACATCGGGGATATACAATCCTGCGAACTCCTCGTTGTCAGGGAAAGCGCCCGTTTTTGTAGCGCGTCCGGTCGTCGTGTCGACTGTATAGAGCGCCGTAGTCAGGTCGGCGTGGAGGGCCGCCCAGTAAAGCGTGCCGCTTTCCATGTCGAAAGTCGCTGACTGCGCGTAACGGTTGTCGACCGACACACCTGTCGCACCTACAGCCACAAGCCTGCGCTCCCCTTTGTCAAGGCGGTAGAGCACACCGTCCTCACCGATCGTGAAGATATTTCCTTTGGGATCAGAAGCTATGGCCACATGTATCTGGTCAAGGTCGAAAAGTTCCTCGATCCGGTAGTCTTTCAGATCCATGGCCCCGAGCAGATACCGGTTCTCGAGCGCTCCTACGGAGAATATGCCGTAAGCCCTCTGCTCTATGGGATCGAAAGTGAGGTCTTTGGCGATATGACTCATCCCCAGGCTCACGCTTGTGGTATATTTGAACGGACTGGCATCGTTGATATACAGAGTGGTGTACACAACCTCCTGATTGTCGAAAGTACGGATCTCATAGTCGATGCAATAGTATTTGCCCTCGGCATAAAATCCGCCGCCACTCATCTTATACATATCCCCGAGATAGAATTTTTCCACTTTCAGGGGAGCGGTGACTGTTGTGGTATATATGCCATAAGGAGCATAGCTTGAACTCCACGCATCGCTGGATACCACCCCGCCATACAGTCGGGTACCTGTCGCGGAAGACACATACGCCACTTTGGCGGGCGGCTCCGGCATTGTCACTCTTCCACCGGCAGGCAACTGGCGCCGGCTTTTCCTAAGCTGTTCGGCCATTGTGGTGCTGTCTGCCTGTACATCCGCCATTCCGTTTCCGGCAATATCTGTCACCAACCCGGCCGGAGCACCCCCCGCAGCCGCCGCGGCTGCAAGGAGTGCCGTCAAAAACGCTGAAAGACTTCTCTTCATCTTAAGTAACTGTTCAGAATTATTTTACATTCACTTTTACCACTGTACGCATCCCTTCCAGGCCGGTTACCTCCAGGATGTATATTCCTGTCGGCAGTGTCATCTCGGCATTTCCGTCGGCTACGGCGGCAGCCACTGTGCGCCCGTCGGCGGTATAGGCCCTGACTGTTCCTGTCACACCTGCCACAATCACTGCGTTGCCGCTTACCCGGACTTTCACGGCAGGCATCTCGGCGGCACCGAGACCGGTCATCTGGAGATTGACAGTGACATCGACAGGATCGGTACCTGTCATTCTTACAGGACGCGGATAGCTGTATTCGGTACCGTTGTAATCTACGAAGAGAGCATATGTGCCTTTCTGGATCACAGGTATCTCGAATTTGCCATCTGCATCGGTGACACCGCTGTAATGCACGTCGCCGGCCTTGATTGTAATCGGGGCGTCAGCCACCAGAGTCTCTCCGTCGACTACGGTACCGGTAAGTTTCATCGGCTCGACAGGCACAGTGAAGATCACCGTGGGCGCTTCGCTGAGCAGATCGGTCTTCTCGTCTGACATGGCATATGATTTCGAAACACTCAGCGTGCGCAGGGGCGCGTCACCCTCCATCGCGGGGGCATTGTTGTATGCGAATTTCAGTCCGGAAGCGAATCCGTTGGCACGTGTTACCGTCATAAGCAGGTCTCCCCCCTCGTATACATAAGGAGCGTCAAGTGTAAGGACGAATTTGGCAGGTTCGGTTTCCGATCCGGCTTTGGGGAACACCACATCTTTCTCGGCGAACACAAATGTCTCCGGCGCGGTGAATGTATCGCCATCCACAAACGCGCTCTTTTCTGCCGGCTGCAGCGCGAGAGCGAATTTCTTTGTAGTCTCATAGGAGGTGTTGGCTCCGAGCAGCGTTATCTCGGTTATTTCCGTGCCCGGGTCAAGCCCGATTTCACCTGCTGTGATTATGGTCTGCATCTTCGATGCGAATGCGTCCATGTTCAGGGGGATACTGTTGCTGATCCCGTCCACTGCTCCTGTCTGAACCGGCATTTCCGAGGATTCGGCAGCCACGGTGCAGCTTCCAACGGCTGTCAGAAGGCGGTCGGCGTATGAAAGCGCCACTTTATATGTATTCTCACCTTCAGAATGCGATACATAGCTGATCTTCAGCTGTGCGGAAGCATATGCGTCTATCGCGGGAGCCGTGACGTCTGCTACCTCCTTGTCGTTTTCAAAAAGATGCAATGTATAGGAACCCTCCTCTACGGGAGTGCCGAGCATATTGAGCAGATCCACTGAGAATGCCATGGGATAGTTGACCATACCTTCAGCCGGCACACCAAACGAATCTATTATCATATCCTGTCCTATAGCGGCTGCCGGCAGTGTGTACACATTGTCAAGCATGCACATACCGGCCTCAAAAGCGAAGTAATAGCTGCCGGCTTCCAGACGGGACAGGGCAAGGTTGTACCACTCCAGTTGGTTGCTTTTCTCGTCGGCCCACTCGAAAGTGTTGAATGGCTTGCGCTGTGACCCTACGCTCTTTACAATACGGCCAAGCTCGGTCCATGTCTCGCGGTCAGATGACCAGTAGACTACCAGAGTGGAACTGTCGCTCACAGGCACATAATTATGCCCTGCCATGAAAGTAAGGTATCGCGAAGGATCCACGCTCACAAGCGGTGTTATAAGACGCGATTTCTTGTCTGTGTCACCCTGTGTGAGGAGCGGATTGCCGTTTACGGTGCGCGTACTCCAGAGGTTGGCAGACTCAACTCCAGGAGCCGGTGCCACATACCACCCTTCCGGTATGCCGTCGGTGAACCCCTCTACTACATCTTCCTCTCCGGTCAGGGCGGCACGCACTGTGTAGCCGAATTCCTTGTCGGCCACGGCGTCATTGTATTTTATCGTCACGTTTCCCTTCATCCCTTTGGGAGCACTCCCGAGCGTCATGGCCAGATCTGCCGACATCCCCGCCTCAACTGTCAAAGGGAAGACTGTCGTGGCAGCGGCTCCCTCAAGTTCCTCGCTGAAAGCCATCCCGCTTATCGTCAGCGGTGAACGTCCGGTGTTGGAGATAGTCACCGTGACATCCGACGCCGACACAGCAAGCATCCCGTAGTCCACCGTCGAGGACTCCGATACGGTTTGCGCTCCGTTCTTCACGGCAATCTTTGCAACCGGCGAGAGCACCGACACCTTCTTGCACTGGTATGCCATTTCAGGCACCACGGTATTATTGAAAAATTCCTTCACTTTCACAGTGACGGTCTTGTCGACCGCTACATCGGGCAATGTTACCGAACATGGCATAGTCACCGTAGCGGTACCCCCTACGGCAAGGGGCGCATCCCCCTCTGCTGTCCCCAGTTCCATTGTCAGACTTCCCAGGAAGTTGAATTCCCCTGCCTGGAATTTATATCCCTCGTCACCGACAGCGATATCCTCATCGCCGGTATTGGTCACTGTAAACGTCAGTGTGAAATCCGCTTTTCCGGAAAGATCCGCCGTAACCTCGGCGGGAGAACAATTGAAATCTGATAGTGTCACGCTTTTTTCGGCGGACAATGCCTGCGCCATAGCGGCAGTGACGCACACAACCGCGATTCTGGGTAAAATTTGTTTCATCGATTATGATTATTTCATTTGTTGAATTGCACTGCTTTTTTCAAAAACGGCCGTTTCACGCCTTATCAGACGCAATTTGTACAAAAGCACCACACCACGCGAGCAAATTGCCATTAAAACGCCGAAATCTTTAGCATCACAAAATTATGTAAAAAGATTCCTCGTCAGCAACACACGCACTTAATAAATGTTAAATCCACTCCCAAAACCCCAATAAAAACAAAAATACCCCTATTCATAATGATGTTCCCACGAATAAAAACATATTTCAGGAAATAATGCCCATCTCCGAATAATAACATGACGGATCTGTTTTCAGAATCAATGTCACACTATTATATGCAAATCGGTACATACATTGGTGGAAACCACATATACAATAGATTATATATTTTATATCATTAATACTAATGTATTTCACATGATTATCTATCCTTTGTTGGAAAGATCCACTCCCATAAACCATATTTTGTGACAAAAGCGACACAACATATTATTGTTATTAACAAGATTTAACTTTAACAACTTTGTTTTAACTCCTATTACACATATCTTTGCGATTATCAAGACCTAACATATACATACCATGAAAAAATTTATTTATTATTCACTTTTCGCAGTATGCCTGGTCAGCTGCACTGCGGACGATCCGATGCAGGATGAAACATCAGGCATTCCTCCGATATCCACTTCGGAAATACGAACAGCAAATGAGGCCATAGAAATAGCTTCCGCTGTTTCATCTACTTTTCTACCTGACAGAAATGCCAGTTTAAGCAGAAGTGGTGGAAGAGTTGTCGATCCCGGTACAGAAGTATACACAATTCATAATCATGCTTCCCGCTCTGGAAATACCGATCCGCTACTGTATATTGTCAACTATGCGGAAAATAAAGGTTTCGCCATAGTGCCGACAAACAGGAATGCGCCTGATGTGATCGCTGTCACAGAAAATGGCCATTACAATCCCACCGAGGGTGTTGAGATAGGAGGGTTTAACGAATGGTTGGAAGATATAACCGAATATCTCGTCAAACTTGAAAGTGAGGAACAGCCAGTGGCTTATGCATCCGGTGCTTTACGAAAGGTAGTAACAGATACCATATTCAACAGGACGGTTGATCCACGAATAGAAGTGATCTGGGGACAAAGCAATAAAACACTGGATAATCCGTGTGAAAGTATGTTTTTTGACAATGAAAATGCCGGATGCGCAAATGTCGCTATCGCTATGGTAATGTCATACCTTGAGAAACCACTTTCACTGAGAACCACTTATCTGGCACCGGAAAACAATTTTGATGTTCGGCTACGTTGGGATGAATTGAAGAAATATATGTCGGTGCATGACAATCCTCCGCAAGTCTTTCCGCAAGCAGAATATCCTGGATATAGCATCCGTACAAGTCTCGGATATTTACTCAGAGAACTGGCACAACGGAACAATAGTACTTTTAGAGATAGTCTAACTACTGTAGCCCCCAATAATTTTGCAAATACAGTACGACAGTTTGAATTAACATCAGCACCAAGTTGGGAATTTGCAGACAGTACGTCTTGTCACGACATACTATTTAATTATAGTGGAAGTGTTTTGTTTGTAGGAGGTTATGAGGATGATTATAGAAATGGACATGTATGGGTCTGTGATGGAATGAAAAACTTCAGATTGCGTGACCGTATTTATGAAAGCACAGACAATGGCGTTACATGGAATCTAATTGACACTTCATATTCAAAATATTACAGATATGTACATTATAATTGGGGCTGGCATGGCAATTGCAATGGCTTTTATCTGGACAGTGCAACAGAGGCTATCCCCGGTGGTCCTGATAGTGGGAATACGGCAATATATAATTTCACATTCTTGAGAACATATATAGCAGTTTATCGATAAACAACAGATAAAAACAATAGTAATAGCATGGAGAAAATGCATAAAATATTGGTAACAGTGGCAATCTGTACGGTTCCCTGGTTGCTAAGCGGCTGTTCAGACAATGATGAACCTGAAGCCGGCGATACTATGGCAAAATCAGATCCAGTAGAAGAAGTTGATCCATATGAGCCTCTAATCTATCATGACCTTGACCTGGATTTCAGCACTATGGGCATCCAGGAATATTATGATTATATGCAACAGCTAAATGTAAGTCCTGCATATTCCGACCACCTGTTTTCCGACGATGCTGTGAATACCAGATTCTCTGCGGCAGGTGGAGAAAAAGTGATAATTCCGGAACGTGGTTGCATAGCGCCCCTATTTAAATGGGCGACCACATATGATGTATTGAACGACGGTGCATCAGAGTTCAAATATGATGAAAAAGACTGGAATGGCAACGAGTGTTTCAGGATCTGTGTTTGGGATGCTCTGATAAAAGCAGACAAACTCCCATTGCAGCCCGGTGATATTGTAAGCGTGCAATTAATTCCTCCCGGCTCGATGAACTACTGGCTGTTTGAAGATTTTTATAAATATCTTGACGAGCGTGGCGTTGAGAAAGTTTCAGACCAAAGCCCTGGTTACCCAACCAATAAGGTTCTGACGCTCAAGCCAGGAGTGGATAAATGGCTTGAGATAGCAATCGACTCCCGACGCAGGACTATCACTCTGAAGGCGTCCCCGAACAACACCGGCGTTAAAAGAGCTATTACCATCTCGTTCCGCGCCTATTTCGATAAAGAGTGCATCAATAATGTTGTGACAGATTTTTATGATGGTTATTACCGGAAGCCTTACCTTAACAATGCCATAAGGGTAGAACAGGCTGCTGAATAACGTATACAACCCTAAATATATCTGCCGCGTCGTATCATGGCTTATTGCCAGATCCGATGCGGCAGATTTTCATCTACGGGAAAGCAAAATAGTTTGTCATAAAGTAAATAATTGGTAAATTTGCAGTTCAAAAGAAAAATCCATAACAGCATAATCAAATGCTTACTCTTCAACAGATAAAATCTAACCCGGCAGAGGTGGTGGAGCGCCTCGCCATAAAAGGATTCGACGGCAAGGAAGCCATCGACAAGGTGCTCGCACTGGACGAACAGCGCCGTCTGCTCCAACTTGACAATGACAACAAGGCCGCCGAGCTCAACCGTATAGCAGCCTCCATCGGCTCACTCATGAAAGAAGGCAAACGCGAGGAAGCCGAGCAGGCCAAAAGCCAGGTGGCAGGCCTTAAAGAGGCACAGCGCACTATCGCACAGCAGCTCGCCGAGACCGAACAGGAGCAGCACAACCTGCTCGTGACCATCCCCAACCTCCCCT
Organism: Muribaculaceae bacterium; assembly: GCA_902836725.1. GTDB lineage: Bacteria > Bacteroidota > Bacteroidia > Bacteroidales > Muribaculaceae > UBA7173. The sequence continues at coordinate 3,302 of CADFRV010000018.1, read as the reverse complement.
GCGCCATGGTGCCACGCGGCACATCGGCAGCCGACAATGTGGTGGAGAAAACGGGCGGCCCGATGCCTGAACTCGGTGAAGACGCACTCCCCCACTGGGATCTCGCTAAAAAATACAACCTCATCGACTTCGACCTGGGTGTGAAAATCACCGGCGCCGGATTCCCGGTATATATCGGTAAAGGAGCACGCCTGCAGCGCGCCCTCATCCAGTTCTTCCTCGACGAGGCCAACAAGGCAGGTTACCTTGAGATAGAACCTCCCTATGTGGTCAACGCAGCATCGGGCTACGGCACAGGACAGCTCCCCGACAAGGAGGGACAGATGTACCACTGTGAGGTAGATGACCTCTATCTTATCCCCACGGCAGAAGTGCCCGTGACCAATATCTACCGTGACGTGATCCTCCGCGAGGAAGAGCTTCCCAAAAAGAACTGCGCCTACTCGGCATGTTTCCGCCGCGAGGCAGGCAGCTACGGCAAGGATGTACGTGGCCTCAACCGTCTGCACCAGTTCGACAAAGTGGAGATCGTGCGCATAGAGCGTCCCGAAGACAGCTATGCCGCTCTGGAGGATATGAAAGACCATGTGCAGGGACTGCTCGACAAACTGGGCCTCCCCTGGCACATACTGCGTCTCTGCGGCGGCGACATGAGCTTTACCTCCGCCATCACATTCGACTTCGAAGTATGGTCCGGCGCCCAGAAACGCTGGCTTGAGGTATCGTCTGTCTCCAACTTCGAGACATACCAGGCCAACCGTCTCAAATGCCGTTACCGCGGTGCCGACAAAAAGACAAAACTCTGCCATACCCTCAACGGTTCGGCACTGGCACTCCCCCGCATAATGGCCGCCCTGCTCGAGAACAACCAGACCCCCGAGGGTATAGTGGTTCCCGAATGCCTGCGCCGCTACACCGGCTTCGACATCATCGACTGATCTTAAACCCTACGTCAACATAACGACACAGGAGTGTGCTCGGACAGGGCTACAGCCCCGAATCCGGCACACTCTTTTTTCTTTTCGTCAACATCCACATAACCATAAATTCAAAAATCACATGAAACTTATCGACAGACTGAAACGCGCAGGCATCGCAGCTTGCCTCGGACTGCCGGTCATCGCAACGTTTGCGGCAGACCGCATGGAGCGCGATTTCAAAGCGCCACCCAAATCAGTAAAAACAGCTGTCTACTGGTACTGGATTGAAGGCAATATCACAAAAGAAGGTGTCATCAAAGACCTCGAGGCCATGAAAAAAGCCGGCATAAACCGCGCATTCATAGCCAATATCGGAGGTACCGGCACCGGCGACCCCAACGCCCTCCATAAAGTGGAGTTCATGAGCGACGAATGGTGGGACATAACCCACGCCGCTCTGAAACGCGCCTCTGAACTCGACATAGAGATCGGCGTGTTTAACTCCCCGGGATGGAGCCAGTCGGGAGGCCCATGGATAAAACACAACGAGACCATGCGCTACCTCGCATCCTCACGCACAGACCTTAAAGGCCCCGCCACAGTGAGCGTGCCCCTGCCTCAGCCGAAAGAGGAATTCGAGGATGTGAAAGTGCTCGCATTCCCCAATCCAACACCGGAAGGCACATGCCTCGGCACAGCCAACACCACAATCACAACCCTTCCGGCAACAGACAATGTGTCGAAAATAGTCGACGGAGACATCGGCACAGGCATGAATTTCCCGGAAGGGAAAGAGATGACGATAGATTTCGTGCCCGCCAGTCCCTTCACAGCACGCAGCATCGTGGTGCGCCCCATGGCGGCTCCCATCAATACCGACATTGAACTGCAGGCACTCGGGGCAGACGGCACTTACCGCACCGTAAGCAGCTTCAACCTCAACCGCACCCGCGACTGGAAGAAAGTGGGATTCGACCCATATGCCGAAGTCGCCATGTCGTTCGATCCGGCGACAGCCACCGCCTTCAGGGTGATATTCCGCAATACCGATCCGCATGCGGGAATTGCCGAACTTACCATCTCGTCGGTTCCCAGGGTGGAACGCTTCAAAGAGAAATCACTTGCGAAACTGTACCAGTCGGAAGTGCCGTCATGGCACGAATATCTATGGCGTGACCAGCCCGACGACCACGCTTATGCGCTGCGCCCGTCGGAGGTGCTTGACATAACAGACCGCCTCGGGTCAGACGGCACACTCAATTGGGATGTGCCCGCAGGCGAATGGACAGTACTGCGCATGGGCATGACCCCCACAGGTGTGGTAAACGAACCGGCATGCCCCGACGCCACCGGATACGAAGTCGACAAAATGAGCCGCAAGCATGCCGAGACACACTTCAACGCTTATGTGGGAGAGATGCTGCGCCGCATTCCGGCGGCCGACCGCAAGACGTTCCGCGTATTGGTACAGGACAGCTATGAAGTAGGCGGACAGAACTTCACCGACAGCCTTATCCCCGCCTTCAGGGACAGGTACGGCTATGACCCCACACCGTTCCTCCCCGTGCTCAACGGCATCGTGGTAGGCAGCCAGCATGACTCCGACGCATTCCTCTGGGATCTGCGCCGGTTCGTGGCCGACAGGATCTCATACGAGCATGTGGCCGGAATGCGCGATGTGGCAAACCGCCACGGCCTTACCACATGGCTTGAAAACTACGGACACTGGGGATTCCCCGGCGAATTCCTGCAATACGGAGGACAGGCCGACGAGGTGGGCGGCGAATTCTGGGTAGATCCCCCCTATGGCGAAATAGAGAACCGCCTTGCCACATCGTGCGCCCATATCTACGGCAAACGCCTCACATCCTCGGAATCGAGCACAAGCGCCGGACCCGCATATCTGCGCACTCCCAACGACCTCAAACCGCGCATGGACCGCTACTTCACCTACGGAGTGAACAATACCGTGCTGCACCTCTACATACAGCAGCCCGACGAGCGCCGTCTGCCAGGATCAAACGCATGGTTTGGCACGGAATTCGACAGAAACAACACCTGGTTCAGCCACATGGACCTCTACACCACCTACATCAAACGCTGCAACTACATGATGCGCCAGGGGTGGTACCAGTCAGACGTGGCCTATTTCATCGGCGAGGACGCTCCCCGCATGGTAGGCATGATGGAGCCATGGATCCCTGCCGGCTACCAGTTCGAGCATATCAACGCCGAGGTTATCATACGCGATCTCCAGGTAAAAGACGGCATGCTCACACTCCCCCACGGCATCACATTCAAGGTGCTCGTGCTCCCGCCGTATCTGAAAACCATGCGTCCGGAACTGCTCGCAAAGATCGAACAGCTCGTGGCTGACGGCGC
>CADFRV010000017.1 GCA_902836725.1 Muribaculaceae bacterium | reverse complement strand
AACTCAATTCTATCACTATATCTTTCCGCATTTCACTTTTTTGTAGTAACTTTGTAGCGTAAAACATACACACTAAGCTATGTTGTAAAATGATTAAGCGAACACTTGACAGAGTTTTAAGCGAGGATATGTCGGAAATATGGGCTGTGCTTGACAATGATGAGAAGCGCAGGATCATAGACGCATTCACAATTCATCACTTCAAAAAAAATCAGCGGATATACGCCGAGGGTGAGGAACCCGAATATCTATGGTGCCTTCTGCAAGGGAAGGTAAAGAAATTCAAAGACGGTGTAGGAGGCCGCGTGCAGATATTGCGCCTCATCAGATCAGTGCAATATTTCGGCTATCGCGCATATTTCGCCAAAGAACGTTACAATTCTTCGGCTGCCGCTTTTGAAGCCTCTGTAGTGGGCACTCTGCCTATGACACTGGTAGAGGACATGATCAATAAAAACAACAAACTCGCCTGGTTTTTCATACACTAGCTTTCGCGTAATCTTGGAGGTGCAGACACACGCATAGTAAACCTCACCCAGAAACATATCCGCGGACGCCTGGCAGAAGCCTTGATCGTACTCCGCGACCATTACGGATTTGAGGATGACAACCTTACCCTACGTATATATATGGCACGCGAGGATCTTGCCAATCTGTCGAACATGACTACCTCAAATGCCATTCGCACCCAGTCGGGTTTTGTAAACGAAAAACTCATTACCGTAGACGGAAGAAAAATCAGCATCCTGAACGAGCCTGAACTGCGCAAAATCTCCAAATACGGCTGACAATCAGATACACGGAACCATATCACTCCGCTCCGCCGAAACCATAGGTTATATCGCGGGAGCGGAGTTTTTTGTGACATATAGCCAGAAAAGTGTGCCTTTTATTTGTTTAATAAGTAGTCGGAACTATTTTGTGTTATATTTGCATTATATCTCAAATGACATTCAGATAAGCAAGGATAGTTCCGTCGGATAGCTATATTTCACGTTTAAGACTTTATTATGAGATGGATTTCTATACTGATATTAATTATATCCGCTGCTATTTATCCGGCAGTCACTGCGGCAGCGGTTCCTAAGGAGGTGCCTGAAGAAACGGCATCCTCCGCCCCGGCGCACATGAGCGGCGCGCTCTCCGACAGGAACAGCCTTTCAGCCGATACAACGACATCTATTACAGAAAACCTGGCAGACAAGCCGTCACGCCCCACCCGAAAGTTAAACCTCATTGAAAAAGTCATAAACTATCTGGACAATGCCAACAAACCGAAACCGGAGAAACGCTTCGACTTCACTATCGTAGGAGGGCCAAGTTATAATGAAGCTACCAGTTTCCAGCTTGCCATAATGGGAGCCGCCCTCTACCATTCACGTATGGACTCCCTCACTCCGGTATCAAACGCCTCATTATTCGTGCAGGGATCTCTTACCGGATTTTATCGCGTAGGACTGTCAGGAGACCATTATGGGCCCGAAGACAGATACCGCATACACTACTGCGCGGATTTCGCACATTTTCCCCTAAAATTCTGGGGAATAGGATATGAGACAGAATCACAGGACGCCAACGAGACGAAGTATACCGAACTGCGTTCCGCCTTATGGTGCGATTTCCAATGGCGTCTCGCGCCAAACCTGTATCTCGGTCCGTCCATAAACTTCCAATATGCGAAAGCGACAAAAGTGACACGGCCGGAATTGTGGAACGGCCAGGATCTGAGGATCTTCGATTATGGTCTCGGACTGGGATTCATATTTTCATTTGACACCCGCGACATATCCACAAATGCGTCGAGCGGCATAAACCTGAATTTCAAACAATACTTCTATCCCGGATTCCTGAAAAACAGATATGCGTTCTCATCTTCCGAACTTACCTTCGGCATCTACCGGCAGGCATGGAAATCAGGAGTGATAGCGGCACAGCTACATGGAATGGCCACCTACGGAGACACACCCTGGAGCATGCTCCCGACGGTAGACGAATCCAAAGGTATCCGCGGTTATTTCGAAGGAAGATACCGCGACAAAAACGAGGCGGATGTGGTCGTGGAAATAAGGCAACACATCTGGAAACGTTTCGGAGCTGTGGTATGGGGCGGCGTCGGCACGGTATTCCATCATTTCAGCGATATCCGGCTCAATACCCTGTTGCCAAGTTACGGCATAGGTGTCAGATGGGAATTCAAGAAGAAAGTAAACGTGCGTGTGGACTATGGTTTCGGCAAACGATCTTCTGCCATAAGTCTCGGCCTATATGAAACTTTCTGACATTCATGTATGTTTAAAGGATAACCTGGCTTCACGGACCGGACAACTACAGACACCCGCATATGGCAGGAACCGGATCGTAGAACCATCATCTGATCATCACATATATAACAAGGAGAGGGACAATAAAAGGGCAAATGAAACCAATACGCGAAATCATACTTTCAATCATTTCCGCGACCAGATGCATGGCGTTATGGATCGTCGTGGTATTGCTGATACCCAACGTGGTTCTCGACTGCACGGAAAGCGCGTCTTCAATCTGGAAGATAGCGAACATAGCGTTTCCCGCAGGGATCTACCTGCTTATACTCACAGCCAGCAAATACACCGGCCGCACAGGAATATTGCTTATTCCGATAATGGTTCTGTGCGCGTTCCAGATTGTGCTGCTTTATCTTTACGGCGAATCCATTATAGCAGTAGACATGTATCTCAATGTAGTCACTACCAACATGTCTGAGGCAACAGAACTTCTTGGGAATCTTGCTCCTGCCATCATTCTTGTGATAGTACTCTACCTGCCTGCGATCGCCTGGAGCATATATGCGCTCATCCGTAAGCTCAAAATGCCTCACGGAGCCAGGAAAGAATTCGCCATATGGGGGACATCACTCGCACTTTTCGGCTCTGGTATGGGAGCCGTTGGGATATATACCGGAGCGAAGGGAGATTTCAGGCACGATATTTTCCCCATCAATGTCATAGCCAATCTTTGTGAAGCCGTCAGACGCACACAACATATCGCAGACTATCCCTATACCTCCACACAATTCAGCTATGAGGCACGGTCACTCAGGAACCCTGACGAAAGAGAAATATACGTATATGTGATCGGCGAGACATCACGCGCGCAAAACTGGGAGCTGTCGGGATACCACCGCCCGACAAACCCGCGTCTGTCGCAAGAAAAAAATCTGGTGTTTTTTGACCGTGCGCTGTCCGAGTCAAACACAACGCATAAAAGTGTGCCGATGCTTATGAGTTACGTCTATGCCGAGACATTCAGTGCCATAGACAGCATCAAGAGCATCATGAGTGCGATGAAAGAAGCTGGATTCTATACCCGATTTCTTTCAAACCAGGCGCCAAACAGGTCGTACACGGAATATTTCGGAAACGAAGCCGACGATACGCGCTACACGGAGACGGGTACCCATCCGCATCCATATGACGACACCCTCACAGCAATGGTGCATCAGGCCATTTCCGATACTATACACAGGAAACAATTCATTGTGTTACATACATACGGATCACACTTCCGTTACCATGACCGCTATCCGGAACAATTCTCATATTTCAAACCCGATAATCCGCAGGAAGCATCCCCGTCGGCACGGCAGGATCTTATGAACTCATACGACAACTCCATCAGATTCACCGATCATGTACTCGCATCAATAATCGGTGAACTTAAGGTTGCCGGCTGCAGAAGCGCCCTCCTGTTTAGTTCCGATCATGGCGAGGATATATACGACGATGCAAGAAAGCGTTTCCTTCATGCCTCCCCTACCCCCACATATCATCAGCTGCATGTGGCTATGCTTGCATGGCTGTCCGACGAGTTTTGTGAATCGCATCCGGAAATGATACAGAACCTGCGCGACAACAGCCATAGGCGTGTGTCGCCACAGAAAAGCATGTTCAATACAGCCATTGATCTTTGCGGAGTGGAGACACCCTATGCCGACAGAAGCAAATCGCTTGCCAGCGCGGCTTACACATCCGCGCCGCCAGTATATCTGACAGACCTCAACAAGTCAGTTCCCCTGAAAGAAAGCGGCATCAAAAGTGCCGACTGTATCATTCTGGCATCATTGTTCGGCCTATAGTCTTCATTACAACCGATTTGGACAATCGCGCAATCACGCTTCGCGACAAAGTTTTCCATTTCACACAAGCAACATATTATAAATCAATGTTATAACACATTTTAACACGTAAAAAGTTTTCCAAAAACAAAAATCATCATTATTTGCGCATCAAAATTTTGCAGAGACAAATGAGTTTTATTACCTTTGCAGAAGTCATGGCGGAGCACCTGATCATGCTCCCGATCAAACATGATACATCAGTAATAACAACCATTTTTCCTACACAAACTTAGCAACTCAAAACAACGATGATACAGACTGTATTGAAGCGTGATGGCCGCGTGGTCGGTTACAACGAAGAGAAGATCAAAGCTGCCATACGCAAGGCTATGCTTCAGACACCACTCGGAGAAGACGAGGCATTGATCCAGAAAATAACCGATCGAATCGGCATAACCGGTCTGGAACAGATGAGTGTGGAGCAGATACAGGATCGTGTGGAAATGGAGCTGATGAAATCATCGCGCAAAGAGGTGGCCAAACGCTACATCGCATACCGCGATCAGCGCAGTATCGCACGACGCGCCAAGACGCGCGACATGTTCCTTGAAATAATCGAAGCCAAAAACAACGATATCACCAGGGAAAACGCGAATATGAACACCGATTCCCCCGCGGGAATGATGATGAAGTTCGCATCTGAAACCACAAAGCCTTTCGTTGACGACTATCTGCTGACCCCCGAGGCTCGCGACGCCGTACGCAACGGATATCTCCACATACACGACAAAGACTACTACCCTACCAAAAGTCTTACTTGCGTGCAGCATCCTCTCGACAACATCCTTCGCAACGGCTTCGTGGCCGGTCACGGCGAATCAAGGCCGGCAAAACGCATCGAGACCGCAAGCGTCATAGCATGTATCTCGCTCGAAACCGCACAGAACGAGATGCATGGCGGACAAGCCATACCCGCATTCGATTTCTACCTCGCGCCATTCGTGCGCTCTTCATTCATTGAGGAGATACAGAAGATAGAAGACCTTTCCGGTGAAAATCTCGCTGATCTTTATAACGTGAAGCTCGCCGACTTCGAGAAAAAGCCTCTTGACGGCCTTACCGGACGCGACCGTCAGCTACAGCATGCGGTAAACGCCACTGTAAGCCGTGTACACCAGTCGATGGAAGCCTTCATACACAACATGAACACCATACACTCGCGTGGCGGCAACCAGGTTGTGTTCAGTTCCATAAATTACGGCACCGACACCTCTGCAGAGGGGCGCTGCGTGATACGCGAACTTCTCAACTCCACATATGAGGGGGTAGGCAACGGCGCCACCGCCATTTTCCCGATCCAGATATGGAAGAAGAAGAAAGGCGTGAACTACCTTCCCGAAGACCCCAATTACGATCTGTACAGACTGGCATGCAAAGTGACGGCACGCCGTTTCTTCCCGAACTTCGTAAATCTCGACGCGACTTTCAACGTGCATGAGAAATGGGATGCAAACGATCCCGAAAGATATAAGTATGAAGTAGCGACAATGGGATGCCGCACACGCGTGTTCGAGAACCGGTATGGGGAAAAGACCTCCATCGGCAGAGGCAACCTCAGCTTCTCCACCATCAACATCGTGCGTATAGCCATCGAATGCATGAACATCAAAGACAAGGAAGAACGTATAGAGCGCTTCTTCAGCCGCCTTGATGAAGTGCTTGACATAACCGCCCGTCAGCTATGCGACAGATTCGAATTCCAGAAAACCGCGCTCGCGAAACAGTTCCCGCTGCTAATGTCTCGCCTGTGGAACGGTGCTGAAAACCTGCAGCCCGGCGATACGATAGAAAGCGTCATCAACCAGGGAACCCTCGGAATAGGATTCATCGGCCTGGCTGAGTGTCTGGTCGCGCTTATAGGCAAGCACCATGGCGAGTCAGACGAAGCACAGGAACTCGGCCTCCGCATTGTAGGCCATATGCGTTCACGCGTCAACGAGTTTTCGGAGCGCTACCAGCACAACTTCTCGGTGCTTGCCACACCTGCCGAAGGATTGTCGGGAAAATTCACCGCACGCGACCGTAAAAGTTTCGGTGAGATACCGGGAATTACCGACAAGATATATTACACCAACTCCAACCATGTGCCTGTATACTACCATTGCTCGCCACGCCACAAAGCAAAAATAGAAGGCCCATACCACAAGCTGACCGGAGGAGGCCACATCTTCTATGTGGAAATTGATGGAGACGCCACTCACAACCCGCAGGCGATAGCAGATATCGTGGATCTGATGGATACCAACAACATCGGCTATTGCTCGGTAAACCACAACCGCAACCGCTGCATGCACTGCGGATACGAAGATGCCCAGACTGAACTGAAGATCTGTCCCAAGTGCGGAAGCACAAACATCGACAAACTTCAGCGCATCACGGGATATCTCGTAGGCACTACAGACCGCTGGAACAAGGCGAAACTCGCCGAGCTGTCAGACCGTATCATCCACAAATAACCATACCGGAAATATCCGAAACGATGATCAAGGTACTTGATATCATTGCCGGGACGGCCGTCGACGGCCCGGGATTGCGGACTTCGATATATTTCTCCGGATGCACCCATCAATGCGAAGGATGCCATAATCCACAGTCATGGGACTTTAATGCAGGGAAAGACATGACAGAGGAGGAGATTATAGACATTGTGGAAGAGAACGGATTTAACGTGACTTTTACCGGAGGAGATCCCATGTGCCGGGCCGCGGCACTGGTACCGCTTGCAAAAGAACTTAAATCTCGCGGCTACAACATCTGGTGTTATACCGGCTATACGTTCGAGCAGCTGGCGGCCATTCCCGAATGCATGGAACTGGCATCCTTTGTAGATGTCATTGTAGACGGTCCGTATGTAAACTCACTGAGGGATATTTCCCTTCGTTTCAGAGGATCATCCAACCAACGTCTTATAGACGTGCACCGGTCAACAAAAGGCGATATTGTGCTTTGGGATGACAACATGTAACAACAAAACGCCCTTTTTCAAGGCGATTTTACAATGTTTTTCATATAAGCAGGCTGATTTTCAGCCGGGAGGTTGCATAATTCAGAAAAAACCGTTAAATTTGCACTCCGAATTGTGAATTAGAAAAACAAAAACATCATAAAGCAATGAAAAGAACTTTCCAACCTTCTAACAGAAAGAGAGTTAACAAGCACGGTTTCCGTGAAAGAATGTCAACAAAAGATGGCCGCAAGGTTCTCGCCCGTCGTCGTGCCAAAGGTCGTCTGCGCCTGACAGTTTCCTCTTCCATCGCAAGCAAGTAATTGCTTTACCGGTCGCTTCTCTTTGGTGACCTACGGCAAAGAAATTAACGCGGTTCAGAAGTTTAAGATAAACTTCTGAACCGCGTTTCCTTTATTACCCCACTAATACATGCTTTCTCATAAACACTGCGGCATTCCGACTTGTTATAATAACAGTAAATTAACATCAAACATATTTATTATGGGTACAAGCACATCTAAAAAAGCCAAAAGTATCAAAGGGACACAGACTGAAAAAAATCTTGTAACAGCATATATCGCAGAATCAGGCGCCTACTCCCGCTATACTTACTATGCACAACAAGCCGACAAGGAAGAGTACTTCCCTATCGGACAAGTATTCCGCGAGACAGCAGACAACGAGATGCACCACGGGAAGGTTTTCTTCAAACTCCTTGAAGGTGGCCAGGTGACCATCAACACCGCAGTTGACGCAGGCATAATCGGTAGCACAGCCGAAAATCTAGCCATCGCCGCACATGAGGAGATGGTGGAAGGAGTGGAGCTGTACACCGCATCAGCAAAAGTCGCAGACGAAGAGGGATTCCCTGAAATCGCCGAACATTTCCGTGCCATAGCAGAAATAGAAGACCACCATCGCAGACGTTTTGAAACTTACCTGAAACAGGTCAAGGACGGAACCGTATGGAAACGCGACAAACCCATAACATGGAGATGCCTTGTATGCGGCTACGAATTCGAAGGCACGGAGCCGCCGAAAGTATGTCCGGCATGCGACCACCCCTACCAGCATTATATGGCTCTCGATATCGACTGATAAATTCACCGGGAGAGTGACGCGAAGAGATTGTTCGCCACTTTCATGAACAGATATAACGCAGCGCCGTGCGGAAATCCTGCATTTCCGTACGGCGCTTTTGGTTATCGCGAAATAAATTCCTACTTTTGTATAATCCAAAAACAAGTCATAACATCCGCACAAGTAAAATAACAACAACACCCATGCACAAGACGGCATTAGATATGACTGTGGCAGAAAACCGCCACCTCACATCCAATTATTCGCTTCTGGTGCTTCGCGCCGATAAAATTCAGAATACAGACACCGATCAGAAAGAAAACACTTTCTCGTTTGCAGAAATACTTCCGGGACAATTCGTTCAGGTACGTATCGACCAAAGCAAAACGACGTTTCTGCGCAGGCCGATATCTGTGAATTTCGTATATCCGGAAAAAAACGAATTGCATCTTCTGGTGCGCCGTGCCGGCAAGGGCACTGATGCATTGTGCGATCTTAAGACAGGGGAAAATCTTAATATCATATTATCATTAGGCAACGGATTCTCGGTACCCTCGGAAAATGAAATGAAAGAGGGTTTCAATCCTCTGCTTGTCGGCGGAGGTGTAGGAGTGGCTCCCCTGCTTTATCTTGGGAAATGCCTGCACGATATGGGAGTTAAACCGTCGTTTCTGCTGGCAGCCAAAAGCGAGAACGATCTGCTCCTTGTGGAACGTTTTAAAGAGTACGGCACAGTATATGTATCCACCGACGACGGATCAGCCGGCACTTCTGGACTTGTAACCGCCAATCCCGCTCTTCAGGAAAACTGGAGCCGCATCTATTGCTGCGGCCCGATGCCGATGATGAAAGCCATAGCACGTATTGCCAGAGCCAACTCCGTGCCATGCGAGGTTTCTCTTGAGAATACCATGGCATGCGGTCTCGGCGCATGCCTGTGCTGTGTCGAGGATACCGTTGAGGGGCATGTATGCGTATGCACCGAAGGCCCGGTATTTCCTATTGAAAAACTGAAATGGGATTGACGCTTGCGGTCATTATCTGACGTCAGAATTTATTCACTGAATAACAGACCCGTTGACCTCTGTTGCATCTTTCTCATTGAAAGTTTCGCTTATTTTATATTCACCAGTATGACATCCGCACTTGCATCGCAATCTGATGCAAGTGCGTTTTTTGAGGTGAGAAGAGCGCATATGGCAGACGCATTGACATCTTTAATCGACGACAAAGCCTCGGCAACGGTTTCAGGAAATACGGATGGATCACACGCTCTGGCAACCATGCATAACACAATACCATCTGCAAAAACAGTATTGGCACTTTCCATATCGAAATCAGAGACTGCAAGGTGCTTGCCTGTCAGATCGGCAAGCGCGAGCTTTCTCACGCAACCGCAATATACAAGTGTGCGTGCAAGCACCCGATTGTGATTTATGATCTCAAACCTCATAATCGCTGCATGAAAACATCAGACTGTAGATAGTCTATGGCTAATTGGTCTTTCTAATCTGACGGCGTTGCGTATTCGGAGACTGGAGCTGATGCCGCGATGCAGCCTGGCGACGGCTTTCCGGTGTGACCTTATGCTCGGCAGCGTTTTTACGATGCTCGGTCTCCTCTCTCTCCGACGAACTCACTGGCAAATCGCCGGACTGCCTCGCCATACGGGTTCCCGGTTCATGCGATGACACAGGATTTCTTCGTAGCGGCACATCGTTTTCTCTGTCACTCATCGTTGTATCGGCATTATTCCCGACCACATCGCGCGTTATAGAATTAGCATTACGAAGTTTCTCCGGCGATAAGCCATATCCGAATCTACGGTTGCCGATGTATGAACCCGGCAACACATAATGACGCATACGGATCACCGCGATACTGTCAATCTCATACCCGCTGCTACCTTCCGGAACAGAAAGATAGCCATAAACGCGCCGAGGCACCAGAGTTGAATCCACCTGGATATGCTGTACCATGGCCGAACGTTTTTCGGCTGCATCCATCATGTAGGCAGTAAGACCGTTGGTATAATCCACTGCAACACGGCTTTCGAGACGCACGTTTGAATTGACAGGCTTATAACGCAACATGAAGATGTCACCCTTCTGCCATGTACTGTCAGGAGAAAAACTGAAAGTGATCACACGCGACGGCATATTGTCGGTAACGACCAGATGGCCACCGTTCCAGATGACCACTGAATCTCCTGCTATGGCGATCTGCGAACTTGACGCGCTCGCTAAATCACGCTGACGTTCCTGAATAATCTCGATCGTGCGGTCGCATACCTTTATATAGTCTTCTATATGGTTGCCATACCACCCGAAAGATGTATCGACAAGCGCCTGATCCACCCCATGTGCGGCATAAATACTCTGCTTAAGAGTTTTCCTTGCCGAATCATTGGGATATGCGTCATAATTGTAATCCACCACTGCTTCCCCCATATGCAGATCAGCCAAAAGCGAGGCCATGGCCTCTTTGCCCAATACATTCTCAGGGGTGCGTTCACATGCAGAAAAAAGCATTCCTGCAGAGAGGGCGCCGCATACGACTGGCAGTATGGACATACGGGCAGTTTCGTTAAAGAATGTCATTATGCGTCGCACTGGTTTCATTGACAATTACTTTTCATTGTTTTCAATCTTCCCTGACAATGCCTCGTCCGCAGCTTTTTGAGTTTTGAGCCTCCAGGGTACCTCGCTTATCTGTGACGAATAGAACAGAATGAGCAATATCATGCCGACACTTATGGCGGCATCAGCCAGATTGAAGACAGGACGGAAAAATATAAAATGCTCGCCTCCGACCCACGGCATCCATGAAGGCCAATCCCATTCGCACAAGGGGAAATAGAGCATATCGACTACAAGGCCATGAAGCCATTCGCCATATCCTCCTTCTGCAGGGAAAAGCGTCGCTACATACGGAGGAGCCGGATTATCGAAAATCAGGCCATAGAACACGCAGTCTATGATATTTCCGGCGGCTCCCGCCACAATGAGCGACAGACACACGAGATAGCCGGTGCGGGCTTCGCGCCGCGAAGCCGTGCGCCAGATATAAAAGATAAGGAAACCTACGGTGACGATGCGCAGGAGGGTCAGCAGCAGCTTACTGCCGATTTCCCATCCGAAAGCCATGCCGTTGTTCTGTATAAACACGAGCTGGAACCATGAGAATATCTCATGGCTCTCGCCCAGATAGAAATGGGTTTTCACCCATATTTTAAAGATCTGATCCGCAAGAATTACGATGGCGATTATTATTGCAGCCATCCATCCCCGGCGCATCAAAGGATTGGATCTGTCCACTATTCTTATTTAGTCTTGGTTTCCACGCATAATGTGGCGTGGGGAACAGCCTTTAGCCGCTCCTTGGGAATAAGCTTTCCTGTTATGCGGTCTATGCCATAAGTTTTGTTTTCGATCCTGACCAATGCGGCCTGCAAATGTTTTATGAACTGTGCCTGACGTTGTGCAAGACGGCTCGACTCCTCTTTTGAGAGGGTATATGCACCTTCTTCCAACACTTTGAAAGTTGGCGATGTGTCAGAGGTGTCGTTTGCATTCATCACATCGGCACGGAGAGTCTCATACTCCTTACGGGCCTTTTCAAGTTTCTGGAGGATAAGGGCTTTGAATTCTTCAAGTTCCTCATCGGTATAACGGGTCTTCTCGGTCATTTTTCAATGGTTTTGAATGGTGATATTACTAACGGGGCCTATAGGGCAATTGGAAATGTTCATGACCAAACCGGATCAAGGCCGCTGTTTACAAAACTTACAACAGTTTAGACTATATTAAAGTTTCGGTGCCAATGTGCCGATCAATCCACACTGGCACCGAAACTATTTAT
This sequence comes from Muribaculaceae bacterium, assembly GCA_902836725.1. Classification (GTDB taxonomy): domain Bacteria; phylum Bacteroidota; class Bacteroidia; order Bacteroidales; family Muribaculaceae; genus UBA7173. The sequence goes on along the minus strand of CADFRV010000017.1, from coordinate 5,362 downwards.
TCTATCAAACGAGAGATACCGAAATTACAACCGTATTACCGTCTATATCGAACACTTCGTCCTCGGCTGGCGCTTCCACAGGCGCGACAGCTATCGCGTCTGCAAGAACCTGGCGGCATATGTATTCGCCATAATCCTTGACAGCGTCATCAGTCAGCGGCGACGGAGCCACTACGATATTGATACGTTGTGTGATATCGTAGTCACGGTTTTTACGCAAATTCTGCACTCGGTTTACTATTTCTCGCGCCATGCCTTCGCGACGGAGATCTTCAGTGACAGTAACATCAAGAGCCACGGTCACAGCCCCCTCATTGGCCACAAGCCATCCAGGTATGTCCTCATTGCGTATCTCCACGTCAACTACGTCAACCTTAACTGGTTCGCCTTCCGGCATCTGCAATTCCACGGAACCGTCGCGCTCAAGCGCAATGATATCGTGCTGGCTCATGGCGGCGATGGCCTGAGCCACAGCTTTCATACGTTTTCCGAATTTCGGACCGAGTTTCTTGAAGTCGGCTTTGATGCGTTTTACAAGCACACCCTCGTCGTTGCTTACAAACTTGATCTCTTTAACATTGACTTCCGAAAGTATGAGCTGCGACATAGCCTCGACCTCGGCACGCTGCGCGTCATTAGCCACAGGTATCATAAGTGTCTGCAGCGGCTGACGCACCTTGATGTTGACCTTACGTCTGAGCGACAGCACCATTGAAGTTATGACCTGAGCAAGGTTCATGCGGCTTTCCAGAGCCGGATCAATAAGCGCCTCGTCTGCCTTGGGGAAGAACGAGATATGCACGGATTCCGGTTTCTTACCCTCTGCCGCGAGAGCCGGAGCCTTGAGATCGGCATAGAGCTTGTCGGCAAAGAACGGTGCGAAAGGAGCCATAAGCTGTGCTACAGTCTCCATACATGTGAGCAGTGTCTGGAATGCCGACAGCTTGTCGGAATTCATTTCACCACCCCAAAAACGTTTGCGGTTCAGACGCACATACCAGTTTGACAGGTTGTCGTTCACGAACGTGTTGATCGCGCGGGCAGCCTTTGTCGGCTCATAGTCATCAAGTGCGGCATCCACCTCTTTTATAAGGGTATTGAGAACCGAAAGTATCCAACGGTCGATCTCGGGACGCTCGTTCACAGGCACATGTTTCTCTACTCCGGTAAAACCATCCACATTGGCATACAGCACCAGGAACGAATATGTATTATAGAGAGTAGAGAATAACTTGCGCGAAACCTCCTTTACACCTTCCGAATCAAATTTCAGGTTGTCCCAGGGAGATGAATTGGAGATCATGTACCAACGCACAGGATCGCTGCCAAATGCTTCTATGGCCTCGAAAGGATTCACCGCATTGCCGAGACGCTTGCTCATCTTGTTGCCATCCTTGTCAAGAACGAGACCGTTTGAAATCACAGCCTTGTATGCCACGGAGTCGAACACCATCCCTGCAATCGCATGGAGGGTGAAGAACCATCCGCGTGTCTGGTCCACACCTTCAGCGATGAAATCAGCCGGATAAAGCTCTCCAGAATCAAGTCCCTCCTTATTCTCAAACGGATAATGGAGCTGCGCGTAAGGCATCGCACCCGAGTCGAACCATACGTCGATGAGGTCGGTCTCCCTGTGCATGGGCTTACCTGACGCACTCACAAGAACTATATCGTCAACATACGGACGGTGCAGATCTATCTTCTCATAATTATCCTTGCTGTAATCGCCGGGAACGAATCCTTTTTTCTTATACGGATTCTCCGACATCACACCGGCCTCCACCGCGCGTTCGATCTCATTATAGAGTGTCTCCACAGAATCGATGCAGATCTCCTCCTTGCCATCCTCTGTACGCCAGATAGGAAGCGGGGTACCCCAGTAACGCGAACGTGAGAGGTTCCAGTCCTGCAGGTTCTCCAGCCATTTTCCGAAACGTCCCGAACCGGTTGAGGCGGGTTTCCACTTGATGTTCTCATTGAGTTCCATCAGGCGCTCGCGGGCAGCGGTAGTGCGGATGAACCAACTGTCAAGCGGATAATAGAGCACGGGCTTGTCTGTGCGCCAGCAATGCGGATAGGAATGGACATGTTTCTCGATTTTGAAAACCTTGTCGTTCTGTTTCAGCCACATGCAAAGCTCCACATCAAGTGTCTCGTCAGCATCGGATTTAGACGCGTCGTAAGCGTTTTTGACAAATTTGCCCTCCCATGGCCTGTATGCCTCCACATCGACGTTTTCCGACACAAACTTCGGATCTATGTCCTCAAGAAGGAAGAAGCGTCCGCGAAGGTCTACCATAGGACGGATATTGCCGTCTTTGTCTACCAGTGTCAAGGGAGGCACACCGCTCTGGCGTGATACACGAAGGTCATCGGCACCGAAAGTGCCTGCTATATGCACGATGCCTGTACCATCTTCCGTGCTCACATAATCACCAGGTATTACACGGAAAGCACCTTCACCGGGATTCATCCATTTGAACAGTTGCTCATAATGGAAACCTACGAGATCAGTGCCTTTCAAAGTCTTTACGACCTCATAAGGTATGAGTTTGTCACCTTTCTTATAATCGGCAAGGGGAAGCCCTTCTGCTTTGGGATTTAAATAATGCCCCATCAGTGCAGTCGCCAGAACAACGGTTTCAGGATTTCCCGAATAAGGATTGAACGTGCGTACTACGCTGTACTCGATATCAGGTCCTACACAGAGTGCGGTATTCGACGGCAATGTCCATGGGGTTGTGGTCCATGCGAGGAAATACGGTTCGCCATGGCCTGTCATGTAATCGGCAGGATCTGTCACGAGGAACTGTGCCACACAAGTGGTGTCCTTGACATCGCGGTAGCATCCGGGCTGATTAAGCTCATGGGTGCTCAGACCTGTGCCGGCAGCCGGAGAATATGGCTGAATGGTATATCCCTTGTACAGATAATCTTTCTTGTATAGCTGCGAAAGAAGCCACCATACACTCTCGATATAGCGGTTGTCGTAGGTTATATAAGGATTGTCCAGATCCACCCAATAGCCCATTGAATTGGTAAGGGATGTCCATTCCTTGGTGTATTTCATCACCTCGCGGCGACAGGCGGCATTGTATTCGTCCACCGAAATCTTTTTACCGATATCTTCCTTGGTGATACCCAAAGCTTTTTCCACACCGAGCTCCACGGGAAGGCCATGTGTGTCCCAACCGGCCTTACGCTTCACGTGAAAACCCTTCATTGTCTTGTAGCGGCAGAAAATATCCTTGATGGTACGTGCAAGCACATGATGGATACCGGGCATGCCGTTGGCCGAGGGAGGACCTTCATAAAACACGAATGTGGGCATTCCTTCACGGGTGGACATGCTCTGCTCGAAGAGATGACTGGCATTCCACTGGGCAAGCACCTCCTTGTTTATTTCGGAGAGATTGAACTTGTTATATTCGGTGAATTTCATCTTTCTTTTGAGTTGATGGAATTATATCGGAGATTTTTTATGGGTGCAAAGATACGAATTTGCGTCTGATTTGCAAAGTTATAGCAAAAGTGTCTGTGTTATCAGCGCTTTGCTCCAAACTTGCCGCCTTTCACGCCTTTTGTACCGCCTCCCATCGCGAAAATATTCTGGCTGAATGTCAACGTCTTGCGGTTTCTGCGGTCGTTTCTTTTTACTGCAAGATTCACCAGACGCTCCATGAGTCCTGAGAAACTCAGGCCGGTGGCCTCCCAGAGATAATACGACAGAGATCCAGGAATTGTGTTTATCTCGTTTACATAGATATCGCGGGTATCGCGGTCTACTATCACGTCGACACGGCTCACGCCATGACATGAGAGCACTCTGAAAGTCTCGCCGGCAAGACGGCGTATCTCTTTCGTCATATCCTCAGGCAGATCAGCCGGAATTTTCTTGGCAGAAGCCGCCATGCCGCGCGGTGTCTTGGATCCTCCCATATATTTGTCGGTATACGACAGTATCTCTTCCGATTTGATAGGTTCTTCCAGGACAGAAGTCTCGAACTCGTCGCAGTCGCCGAGCACGGAGCAATTTATCTCCTGAAGTTTCTGCACCATGTGCTCCACGATAATGCGCGACGCATATCGCGACGCATCCTCAACACGCGCCTCAAGCTCCTGACGGTTATGTGCGGCTCCTATTCCGATCGAGGAACCGAGGTTGGCAGGCTTTACAATTACAGGATAGCCCAGCTTTTCCTCAACTTTCTGCACCAGGCGCTCCTTTTCAGCGAACCACTGCCTGTCAGTGAACCAGATATAATCAACTACAGGAATGCCGTTTTCGCGAAGGATCATTTTCATAGTGATCTTGTCCATTCCGTTTGCCGACGCCAGAGTATCGCATCCGGCATAAGGGATGCCGATGTAATCCATCAGTCCCTCGAAAGTGCCGTCTTCACCGTTCGCGCCATGAAGCACCGGTATAACCACATCAAGTTTGGTCGCAATATCCCGTTTTTTAAGAAATCCTTCCGGATTTACGAGATACAGGTTGTAGTCACCGTAAATGGGACGCATATAAACCTCCCTGCACATTTTCAGCATTGCGGGAATGTCGCGGTAATTCTTTATATCTAACAGCGCCTCACCGGTATACCATAAACCGTCTTTGGTGATATATACAGGTGTAACGTCGAATTTGTTACGGTCTATAGCCGCCATTGCCTGATTGGCAGAGATCATTGCGATCTCATGTTCGGTGGAGCGTCCGCCGAAAAATACTCCTATGTTAGTTTTCACTGTTGTGATATATTTTGTTCTGTAAACAACTATTCAAAATTATTTTATTTACCGGTCAGATACTTTTATTCTGTTGCCAAAGATCATGCGGATCATTTGAAGGTATCCGGAAGGTCATTCTCATACAGGACGGTGTCGCCCGCGCATGCTATTGTCTGGAGCAACCGCTGTGCATCGGCGAAAGTATCGACGGCATGTATGTCGTTCTGAGACAGTTTGCCACCGGAAAGACCGGCCATGATTGCGTCGCGGTTGTAATGGCCTACGATGATTGCCACATCGGCGCATTCGGCGATATGGCGGCCGAATTCCTCGTTGGCCTTATCCTGAAGATCACCCAGCTCTATCATACCGGGGGTAATGATTATACGCTTGCCCGGTTTCATCATTGAAAGCACATCAAGCGCCATTCTGGATCCTGCCGGATTTGAATTGAAGGCATCATCTATGATAGTTATGCCCGCGGGGGTGCGCTTCATGTTGAGGCGGTGTTCCACCTGCTCTATCTGCTCAACGGCATAACGGATCTTTTCCTCGCTCATGCCGAGCCTGAGGGCCACGATCACTGCCGCCAGAAGGTTGGAGACATTGCATTCACCTACCTTCTGGCGGCAGTGAT
>CADFRV010000016.1 GCA_902836725.1 Muribaculaceae bacterium | reverse complement strand
ACGATGCATTCCGGGCAAATGTGTTATTGAATACTGCAACGATTGTCAATGCTAAAATCGCATACTTGAAATTACTTGTAAACTTCATCACAAACGGTTTATAAGCTTGGTACAGACGCAAAGATACTACATATGCCATCAACGCGCAAATGAACCGTCTGGAAAGTTGTGCAGGACCCGGCCCCCGGCATCACAGGCTTTTTGCCCGTATTCTGCCGATTGCCTCGCCTGCCGATGAGAAATTTATTATCTTTGCAAAGGAAATGCTCTGTTTCCCCCGAGAAGGGACATTAACGCATCGGAATATTATGAAGTATAATTTCTGTGGAAGAAGCGGACTGCAGCTGCCCATGATCTCGCTTGGGATGTGGCATAATTTCGGCGATACAGACCGGTATGCGACAATGAAAGAGATCGTGTTCGGCGCGTTCGACAAGGGAGTCACCCATTTTGATCTTGCAAATAATTACGGGCCTCCTCCCGGGAGCGCCGAGACCAATTTCGGCCGTATTATGTCTGATGGGCTGAAAACCCACCGCGACGAAATAATTGTGTCGTCGAAGGCGGGGCATCTCATGTGGCCCGGCCCCTACGGCGACGGCGGTTCCAGGAAGTATATAATGGCAAGCATAGACCAGAGCCTTAAACGCACCGGTCTGGAATATTTCGACATATTCTATAGCCATAGATACTGTCCGGAAACCCCTCTCGAGGAGACGGTGCAGGCACTTGTGGACATTGTGAAGCGGGGAAAGGCGCTTTATATCGGGTTGTCGAAATATCCGGTGGATAAAGCCGCCGAGGCATGCCGGATGATGGAGGAGCAGCATGTGAGATGCCTTATCTATCAGGACCGGTACAACATGATGTCGCGCAAACCGGAGGAGGCGCACCTTGACTTTGTGAAGGAGAAGGGTATGGGAATGATCGCCTTCTCCCCTCTGGCACAGGGGCTGCTTACCAACCGCTATCTCGACGGGATCCCGTCGGATTCGCGTGTGGCCAAGAGCGGAGTGTTCCTTCACCGCGAGGATATCACGCCCGAGCTGATCGGACGCATCAGCAAACTCAGTGTACTGGCCCAGGAGAGGGGGCAGTCTCTGGCACAGATGTCGCTGTCGTGGCTTTTGAGCAAGGATGCGGTAACTTCGGTGATTGCGGGAGCAAGTTCGTTCGGGCAGCTTTACGACAGTCTCAGGGCATTGGATAACCTGTATTTTACGTCTGACGAGTTGAGGCGTATCGATGACATACTCCTATGAATGATATAAAAGCGTTGTTTTTTGACATAGACGGCACCCTTGTGCCTTTCGGTGATCATGAGCCGCCGGCAGAAGTGACAGAGGCTCTCGCGGTAGTGAGAAGCAAAGGGATAAAAGTGTTTATCGCTACGGGGCGTCATATAAGCTGGATTGACAACCTGGGAACGCTCGAGACCGACGGCTTTGTCACAGCCAACGGAAGCCTTTGCCTTGAGGCCGACAAGAAAACCGTGATCTACAGGCATTGCATTCCGCAAGACGATATGGAGAGGATGATAGAGTTCGCGGCCATGAGCGAAATGCCGATAGTGGCGATTCCCGACGACGGCGGCATCATCATCAACAAGGAGGATGAGAATGTGGCGCGTATAAAGGAGATGCTGAACATGCCGTATGTGCGCACCGCTCCTCTTGATACGGTCCGCGGGAAAGAGATCGTGCAGCTGATGGCCTTCGGGTCGGAAGAGGCGCGCTTGCGGAGCGGCCTTTTCGATAGGGTATTGCTTGGCTGTGAGGCCACGAGCTGGAATCCGTATTTCTGCGATATCATACCGAAAGGCAGTGACAAGAGCGTGGGGATCGACCGAATGCTCGAAAGGCACGGCCTGCAGCTGCGGCAGACCGTGGCTTTCGGTGACGGCGGCAATGATGTGGGTATGCTGCGGCATGCCGGCATAGGGGTGGCAATGGGAAATGCCGGAGAAGAGGTGAAAGCCGTGGCTGATTATGTCACTACTACTGTGGATGATCACGGTGTTGTGAATGCTCTGAGCCATTTCGGTCTCCTCTGATCCGTATTCCTGTCAGTGTTCCGTTGTCCTCTCTGCCGAACCTTACCGGCACGGTGTAGCGGATATTGAGCTTCTTATACCCGTCGTTGGTGTACATCCCGCCAGGCGTCCACCGGGGCATCATCCGACAGACACGTATGGCCTCGTCGGTGAAAATGCCGATTGTCGTGGAGTCCGTGCAAGCCGTTTTGTCGGCATTCTTTAACCGACAGCGTACAACTTTGAAGTCCCTGGTTGAGCCGTCGCTCGCTACGACGAAACTTACTGCGACTCTTCCGGTGATTGAAGAGTCCGGAAACTCGGCAGGATATTTCACGTTTTCTTTGATAAATGCTATGAGGGCGCCCTCTCCTCCCGGAAATTCAGGCATCTTCTCTACTTGGGCGAAAACTTTTTCTGAGGAGGGGACACGGTTCAATATATCGGCATATGCATGTGCCCTGTCTGCTTTCAGAGTAATATCGATTATGCCGTATTTTGCCTCTGTTCCGAAGCGGGCCTCATATTCCGCCCTTTTCTCCTCATCTTTATAAACCCTGATGCTGTCGATGTCTTCGGCATTGATGCCGTTCAGCTCAAGTCTCGCTATCCTGTGGCCGTTGACAATCACGAGCGGCTCCCCATTTCGGGCTGTATGGTGCGTCGTCGTTCCACGCACCCTGATCGCAGTGTCGGTTATAATCTGTCTGCCGGCATCCTTGCTGTGTGCCGTGTTGGCGGCATCTTTCTCCAAGGGTGTACTATGCGCGATAAGTGTGCCGGATTGCTTGGGGGGGAGGGGGCTGATGGTGTCCTGCCTGGATCGGTCTGCTCCATTGCCGATATTGGTTATGTCTGTATTTTCTGCGGTCAGCGATACTTCCTGTGTGGCTGTGAATGTCACCACGCCCCATACTCCCACGGCTATAACGGCCATAGCGGCGATAGCCCGCAGCCATAGCGTGGAAATGCGCTTTACAGTTTTCCGATGTGTGGTGTTCGCAGGGGATTCCGCAAGATGCCGGTCGCTGAAATCCTGCCATGCGGCCTCCACATCCACAGGTTTGTCAAGTTCGGCCATCATCTCCTCAATCTGGGCGTCGGAGTAATTTTCCGGATGGCGCTGCATATCCAGGAATATGTCTTTTATGTCGTCTGAGTGTCTCATTTTCTGCTTGAGTTAAAGTTGTTTCTGATGATATTTAACAGACGTGACAGATGCTTCCATACAGCTACTTTGCTGATACCTTCCATGGCGGCGATCTCCTCATAGCTGTATCCTTCGGTGAAGCGGAGGTTGAAAATACGGAGTTCCTGCAGGGTGAGGTTGCGTTTCGCGAACTCCACAACCTCATTCAGGCGGTTGTCATCATCGCAGTCTTCCATATAAGGATCGTAGCTGTAGGCAAACTGCCGCTTGACCTCGTTATGGTTCAGCCGCTTGATGCACTGGTTCCGGACGCTCGTCAGCAGATAGCGTTCGGTTGTCTCAGGCGAGAGCGTGATCTGTCTGCGAAGCAGGCGCTCAAAGATATCGCTGACCACATCCTTGCTCTCCTGCTCGTCGTACAGTATGGTTCGTGCCACCCGGTACATTCCGGCGTAGTGCCTGATAAACAGTTCCTTGATTTCTTCCTTAGTCATTTGTTGTCACGTCTTTTGTATTATATACCTTTCAGCAGAAAAAAGACTAACCATATCATTCAATTTTTTTTGAGACGTAAATATAATTTTATTGAGATTTACAAACGACTGACATTTATGTCGTTTAGCCGCATGTCATAAAGATACTTATAATTTTCGGAACGGCAAAACTCCTGCCTGAACAAACCGCCCCTCCGGTCGGTTTTATTTATCGAACAAACTTGAATATTCTATCATATGAAAAGACAAAGACTTACCGCAGAAAACGGCAGGCCGGTTGCCGACAATCAGAACATTCAGACAGCAGGGGTGCGTGGGCCCGTGTTGCTCCAGGATCCGTGGTACACAGAAAAGATGGCGCATTTCGACCGCGAGGTGATACCCGAAAGGCGTATGCATGCAAAAGGATCGGGCGCGTTCGGCACTTTCACAGTTACCGGCGATATAACCGAATTTACACGTGCGTCGATTTTTTCCGAAGTAGGCAAGAAAACGGAGTGCCTCGTGAGGTTCTCTACAGTGGCCGGCGAGCGTGGCGCGGCCGATGCCGAGAGGGATATCCGCGGATTTGCCATGAAATTTTATACGGATGAGGGGAACTGGGATCTGGTAGGAAACAACACACCGGTGTTCTTTCTGCGCGATCCGTTGAAATTCGCGGATCTGAACCATGCCATAAAACGCGATCCCCGCACGGGAATGAGGAGTGCCACAAGCAATTGGGATTTCTGGACACTTCTTCCCGAGGCGTTGCATCAGGTGACCATCACCATGTCGCCCAGAGGTATTCCGGCCTCGTTCCGTCATATGCATGGGTTCGGAAGCCACACCTACAGCTTTTATGACAAGAACAACAGGCGCACATGGGTGAAATTCCATTTCAGGACGCTGCAGGGGATAAAGAATCTCACAGACGAAGAGGCCGAGAAAGTGATAGCTAAAGACCGCGAATCAAACCAGCGCGATCTTTTCGAGGCCATAGAGCGCGGCGATTTCCCGCGGTGGCTCATGCAGGTGCAGCTTATGACCGAGGATGAGGCCAGACGATACCACATCAATCCATTCGACCTGACGAAAGTATGGTATCACAAGGATTTTCCCCTCCGTGATGTCGGCATTCTGGAGCTTAACCGGAATCCCGAGAATTTTTTCGCGGAGATAGAGCAGGCCGCTTTCAACCCCATGAACATAGTGGAGGGGATAGGTTTTTCACCCGACAAAATGCTGCAAGGACGCCTCTTCTCATATGGCGACGCACAGCGTTACCGCCTCGGGGTCAACAACAATCTCATTCCGGTAAACCAACCGAAATGCCCGTATCATTCATACCATCGCGACGGCATGATGCGTACCGACGGGAATTCCGGCGCCACCATCTCGTATGAACCGAACAGTTTCGGGGAATGGAAAGACTCCCCCGACCTGAAAGAGCCGCCTCTGGAACTGCATGGAGCCGCTTTCAACTACGACGAGCGCGAATATGATGACGACTACTATACCCAGCCGGGAAAACTGTGGAGGCTTATGCCGCCGGAAGAGCAGAAACTTACATGTGAGAATACGGCCAGGGCTATGGAGGGTGTTCCCCTGTTCATAAAACAGCGCCATGTACGCGCATGCCACAATGCGGATCCGACTTATGGCGCGAAACTTGCGGACGCATTGGGTATCAGCCTTGAAGAAGCCCTTGTGGCAGAGGATCCGGCACATCCCGCGTGGGACAAGCGTAATCTGAAGTAAAATACTTTAATTAGTTATTTAAGACGGCGTATCCGAAAAATCATTCAGATACGCCGTCTAGTTTTTTATGTGTGTAGTTGAGGATCAATAGATGTGATCCTCTTTTTCAAGCTCTTCGGTTGTGATGGCGGGAGAGGTCATTTTGTACCATACATATGCGATGTAGCCTATGACTATGGGGAGCAGGGCGGTCACCCATGTCATTACCTGCAGAGTGAAACGGCTTGAGGATGCGTTTGCAAGGAACAACGAGCTTTCAGGATGGGTGGTGGAGGGGAGGAAAGCCGTATTGTTGTAGCCGCTGATGCAGAACAGCGACGTCACGGCGAGTACCACACCTATGCCTGTCCACCAGAATCCGTGGCGGAATCCCGGTTTGAGGGCTGTGCCGAGCACACCGAAAAGCACAAGAAGTACACCGATAAGGAATATTGCGCCGATCCACCACAGATCCACGAGGTTGAAGAAATATTTGTATGGCACCGCTACTACCAGTCCGTCTTCCATGCGGGAGTATCCCGGAGTGGTGAAGAGAGCGAAGAGGAACGCAAGGAAAAGCAGTACGAACAGTGTGCCGTTGACCAATACCCGGTAGCGTCCGCGTTTTGTGAAATCGGCACCGTCTGTAGGCCTGATGTTCTCCATGAAAAACAGTGCCCCCATGGTGCGCGCGAGGAAATATACGGCAAATCCGAGCAGAAGGTTCGGAATGGCGAAAATTACGTCGAATCCGTGTGAGGAGTTCCATGTGGAGATCACCGGCGATGTGCCGTCAAGAATGCTTCCGCGTGCCACCTCGAAGTCGGCGCCGAAGAACTGCATGGCCACAGCCACTCCCAGGAGCACACAACCCACACATCCGTTTATCCATAGGAAAATATCGTATGTGGCTGTGCCGAAAACGTTGCCCGGTTTTGACCGGAACTCATAGCTTACGGCCTGAAGGATAAAACTCACTAGTATCAGCATCCAGAGCCAGTATGCTCCTCCGAAACTTGTGGAATAATAAAGCGGGAACGAGGCGAAAAATGCTCCTCCGAATGTGACGAGAGTGGTGAAGGTAAGTTCCCATTTACGTCCGAGGGCATTCACCATAAGTGATTTCATTTTGGGGTCGGATTGGTTCCATATCATGGTCTGTCCACCCTGCACAAAGAGCAGGAACACGAGCAGTCCTCCCAGGAGTGATATCACGAACCACCAGTATATCTGTAATGTTTCCATAATTCTTGTCTTTTATGAGATTATTCTGTCGGGCGATCTTATTGTACCTCTTTTTCTGCAGCCGCATGGTCTCCGTTCAATATATCGCGGCGTGTGGCTTTGGCAATTTCGCGTAACATGATGCTTGCGTCAGCGACAAGGAGTGCCGCGAACAGCACCACAAACATCCAGAAAGTGAGTTGTACTGATCCGGGAGAGATGGCGCTTACGGCCGCTTTGCACGGAAGCAGCCCCTCGATGGTCCACGGCTGGCGTCCCATTTCGGCTGTGACCCATCCGGCCTCGCTTACTATCCATACCACCGGAATGCTTACAAGACCGAAGAAGGCCATGATTTTTTTCTCTACGACATGCGGTTTGCGATAGACGAATATGAGCATGGCGATGAAAAGCAGCATCAGGTAGCCGCCTCCCATGACCATTATGCGGAACATATAGAACGTCAGTGCCACGGGGGGAACGGCCTCGTCGGCGTTGTCGAGATAGCCGTAGCCGAAATATTGGAAATCGGCCATGAAACGCTTTTTTGCCAGAGCCATGGCGGCGGTGTCACCAGCGGCCCGCGCCTGGTCATAGACGCGCAGGTATTCCTGGCACTGCCGTCCGCGTGCGATGCGCTCGGCATAGCTGACGGTGTTCACGGTGTCTCCCTCGGCATTTATGCTGATACCGTCGATGATATCGTTGATGCCGGGCACGAAGCTCTCCGCATCATGGTTGGCCAGAACAGACAAGCCTTTTGGAATGCTGATCTCGCCGAGGAGTGCGGGTTTGTCGTCGGTGCGCTCCTTGTCGGGATTGATTATGCCGAAAGCCACAAGCCCCTGGCCGGTAGTGCCGTTGTACAGCCCTTCCATTGCAGCCAGTTTCATCGGCTGCACGCGCGCTACCTGTACTGCGGATCCGTCGCCCGTCCACATGGTGAGCACAATTCCGGCCAGACCGACCCATGATCCGATCTTGATAGAATCTTTGGCAAACCGGATGTTGCTTTTTTTCAACAGGAACCAGCAGCTTACACCCACAACGAATGTGGCTCCGAGCACCCACCCTGAAAATACGGTGTGGAAAAACTTGTTTACGGCTACCGGGGAGAACACCACGTCGCTGAATGAGGCCATTACATTGCGCATCTGCTCGGGGTCGAATTCCATCCCCACAGGATATTGCATCCATGCGTTTGCCACGAGTATCCAGTATGCCGAGAGGCATATGCCTATTGCCGTGAGCCATGTGGCGGCGAGGTGGAACCCGCGGCTCACGCGGTTCCATCCGAAAAACATCACGGCTATGAAAGTTGACTCAAGGAAGAAGGCCGCGATACCCTCTATGGCGAGCGGGGCGCCGAATATGTCGCCCACGAACCATGAATAGTTGCTCCAGTTGGTGCCGAATTCAAATTCGAGTATTATGCCGGTGGCTACTCCGCAGGCGAAGTTGATGCCGAAAAGCAGCATCCAGAATTTCGCCATGTTTTTCCATCGCTCGTTTCCGGTCTTATACCAGATACTCTCCATGATGCCTACAATAAGGGATAGACCGATGCTGAGAGGCACAAAAATCCAGTGTACGATCGCGGTAAGGGCAAATTGCGCTCTTGACCAGTCGACAGTGCTTAATAATTCGTCCATGATATTTTGATATAATTTATGTTTCGGTAATATTACGGTGCGTGTGCAGGGGAAGAGGCGTTTATTTGCGTGGCGTCAGAGCCGTGCGCACCGCTTGCGCCCGCTCGGTGTCGCTGTCATAATTGTCATGCAATATGTCGGGGAAGAAAAAGAGTTTCAGCACCAGAAACATTATTGCCAGTTTGATCAGGATCAGTGCCCACAGTTTGCGACCCACCGTCATGGAGCGGAAACCGTCGACGTACATGCTTAGCGCTTTACGGAAAAATCCCTCTTTTTTCATTTCTCTTTATATGGTCTTCATGGCAACCGGTTCACAATTTTTAGTTGCAAAGTTTGTACATTCTGACTAACTTTGCCCTGCTTTTAGGGAAAGAGCGCTTAAATGAACCTTTCGCGGCAAAATTAATTAAACTTATTTAATATTACAAAGTAATTACAAATTAAGTTTTTCAAAAAAATGCCGTTTTTCCCGGAAAGAGAGATTTTAACTCCATGAAATACAGAAGAATTGATGTTTATGTCCCGGAAACCCATGTTTGAATGTAAAATTCGCTATGACAAGACCCAGGAAAACGGGTCGATAAAGAAAGTGACAGAACCGTATCTTGTAGATGCATTGAGTTTTACCGAAGCGGAAGCCCGTATCATAGAAGAGATGACTCCGTTTGTAAGCGGCGAGGTGGATGTGAATGCGGTGAAACGCACCAAAATCTCTGAAATTTTCTGGGACGACTCGGCTGACCGCTGGTTCCTTGTGAAGGTAGCCTTTATAACAATTGATGAGAAGACCGCGGTGGAGAAGAAATCCACCTCTCTGATTCTCGTTGCGGCAAACGATTTCAAAGGTGCGTACGACGCTTTCATGGAAGGCATGAAAGGCACGATGGCAGATTTTGAGATCACATCCATAGCCGAGACTCCTATCATGGATGTATATCGCATCAAGACAGGAGACAAACCCGCTGAGAAGCCTGCGGAATAAGTCAAGCAAACGACGAAACACTTGTTCTGAAATGGCTGAAATAGCAGAAAATCTGGCCGGCATCCGTTCCACCCTTCCCGAAGGGGTGGAGCTGGTGGCTGTGTCGAAATTCCATCCGGCGGAGAGGGTGCGTGAGGCTTATGAGGCAGGACAGCGCCTGTTCGGGGAAAGCCGTGTGCAGGAACTTTCGGCGAAAGTGCCCGCGCTTCCCGATGATATCAAGTGGCATTTCATCGGGCATCTGCAGACCAACAAGGTGCGCCAGCTCATCAGGCTGCGTCCGGCCATGATAGAGAGTGTGGATTCGCAGAGACTGCTCGACGCAATTGACGGTGAGGCCTCCCGCGAAGGGGTGACACAGAATGTGCTGCTGCAGGTCCATGTGGCGCGTGAGGAAACCAAGTTCGGTTTTACTCCTGAGGAACTCATCGAATATTTCTCGGAAAGGAGATTTGAGTCGCTGAAAGCCACGCATATCTGCGGGCTGATGGGAATGGCTTCCAACACCGATGATATGGCACGTGTGGCTTCGGATTTCGAGACAATAGCCGCATTGCGGAAAAAGATACTCGGTATATGCCCTGACCTGCGCGGATTCGATATGCTCAGCATGGGCATGAGCCATGATTACCGGATAGCCATCGGCGCGGGAAGCACACATGTGCGCGTCGGGACGGCGATTTTCGGTGACAGAGGATACTGATGTCGGGGAGAATATGTGTCAGGCATTCTCTCCGACATTTGTGTTATGCTGACAAACAGGTGAAAATATTTTGTGCCAAGCGAAAAAATTGTTTAAATTTGCAAATCCTACGCGAGCGCTTCCCCATATGGGTCTCTTTTACGGGTGAGCCACGCATATTGATGTACAAAGCCTGTGTAAATTCAGAAAAGAAAATTTTATAAAATTATAATTACCTTAAAATCAAGTAAATTTGCTATGAATCAAGTAAAATCCAGCTCCAATGGGCGCTTGATAGCGATTATCGCAATGTTCTTCCTCTTTGCGATGATTTCTTTTGTGACCAATCTCGCCGCCCCTATCGGTACTATCTGGGGCTACAAGTTCGAGGGTAACTCCACTCTCGGAATGATGGGCAACATGATGAACTTCCTCGCCTATCTTTTCATGGGAATCCCCGCCGGTAACCTGCTGGTTAAGATCGGCTACAAGAAAACCGCCCTCTGGGCCATGGCCATCGGTTTCGTAGGTCTTTTCGTACAGTGGCTCTCGAGCATGGTCGGTGCCGATGTGAATCTTTTCGAGATGACTTCCACAGTGAAGGAGAACGGCGTTGAAGTCGCCAAGACCTTCATCGTTCCCCTTAACTTCCTGATATACCTTCTGGGTGCGTTCATCTGCGGTTTCTGCGTATGTATGCTCAACACAGTGGTAAACCCGATGCTCAACCTTCTCGGCGGCGGCGGCAACAAGGGCAACCAGCTTATCCAGACCGGCGGCTCCCTCAACTCGCTGTCTGCTACTCTTACCCCCTTCTTTGTAGGCGCCCTGATCGGCTCGCTCAGCCCCTCTACCGCCATGTCGAATGTGGCTCCCCTTCTCTGGATCGCCATGGGTGTGTTCGCGGTTGCTTTCGTGATCATCTCCTTCGTCGCCATCCCCGAGCCCAACCTTACCAAATCGGGTAAGAAAGTGAAATATGCCCACTCTCCCTGGAACTTCCGTCACCTTGTACTCGGCGTGATCGGCATCTTCTTCTATGTAGGTATCGAAATAGGTATTCCCGGCACACTCAACTTCTATCTCGCTGACCAGAGCGCCAATGGCGCAGGCGTGGAAGGCGCAGCCTCCACAATTGCCGGCGCAATCGTCGCCATCTACTGGCTCCTCATGCTCGTGGGCCGTTTCTGCTCCTCGATCATCAGCGGTGCCGTTTCCACACGTGCACAGATCATCACCGTGTCTACAGTGGCCATCGCGCTTGTTGTGGCCGCCATCGTCATACCCAAGACCGTGACACTTCCCGTGCCTGAATTCATCTATGCTGAAGGCGCACAGGTGCCTGTGAGCGCATTCCTGCTCGTGATCTGCGGTCTCTGCACATCAGTAATGTGGGGCGGTATCTTCAACCTCGCTGTGGAGGGTCTCGGCAAATATACAGCCCAGGCTTCCGGCATCTTCATGATGATGGTGGTAGGCGGCGGCATCATGCCCCTCGTCCAGAGCTATATCTCAGGCGTGGCAGGCTACATGGCCTCCTACTGGCTGATCGTGGCGATGCTTGCATATCTGCTGTTCTACGGTGTGAGCGGTTCCAAGAATGTCAATACCGACATTCCTGTGGACGACGCCGTTGAGGACGCTCTCTAAATACTTGACAATATGGTTCTCCGGCCAAAAGGGGAACGATAGATAAAGGCCGCCTCCGGAGCCGTTGTGCTCCGGAGGTGGGTTTACGAAAAAATATCTGGTGTCTGTCGCCGACAGACGTGTATCTCCCGGACATCAGCCAGGTGCGACAATCAAAAAACAGTAACAATTCATACAATCCAATGAACACCGACGTTATCAACAAAGCGGCCGATACCATAAGAGTGCTCTCCGCATCTATGGTTGAAAAAGCCAAGTCAGGACATCCCGGTGGCGCCATGGGCGGCGCCGATTTCGTGAATGTGCTTTATTCACAGTTCCTTGTTACCGATCCTGATGATCCTGCATGGATTGCGCGTGACCGTTTCTTCCTTGATCCTGGCCATATGTCGCCGATGCTTTACAGCGTATTGGCTCTTACCGGCAAGTACACCATTGAGGAGCTGAAACAGTTCCGCCAGTGGGGTAGCCCTTGCCCGGGACACCCCGAAGTGCATGTGGAGCGTGGAGTGGAGAATACTTCCGGTCCTCTCGGCCAGGGACATACCATGGCCGTCGGATGTGCGATTGCCGAGCGTTTCCTTCAGGCTCGTTTCGGCGATGTGGTTGCCCACAAGACATACGCGTTTATATCAGACGGCGGCATACAGGAGGAGATCTCCCAGGGTGCCGGACGTATCGCCGGTTATCTCGGCCTGTCCAACCTGATAATGTTCTATGACAGCAACAAGGTGCAGCTTTCCACAAACGTGGATGCCGTGGACCGCGAGGATGTGGCCATGAAATACCGCGCCTGGGGATGGAACGTGCTTGAAATCGACGGAAACGATCCCGTGGCCATTGCCGACGCGCTTGTGAAAGCCCAGGGTGAGACCAAGTGCCCCACGATCATAATCGGCAATACCGTGATGGGACGTGGAGCGGTGACTGCCACAGGAGAGAACTTCGAAGGCAAATACTCCACACACGGACAGCCTCTGAGCAAGTCAGGAGCGGATTATGTGAAGACTATCGAGAATCTCGGCGCCGACGCCGCAAATCCCTGGCTCGTGCCTGCCGAGGTGGAAAAACTTTATGCCGAACGCAACGAGGAACTGCGTAAGATTTGCGCGGAACGCCATGCGGCGGAAGCGGAATGGGCAAAGGCCAATCCGGAACTTGCGCGCGAGCTCGACGATTTCATCAACGGCAAGCTTCCGCAGATCGATTACTCCGCTATCGTACAGAAAGCCAATTGTGCTACCCGCACGGCATCGGCGGCTGTCCTTGACATGCTTGCGCAGAAAGTGAAGAACATGATCGTGAGCAGCGCCGACCTTGCCAATTCCGACAAGACTGACGCTTTCCTCAAACATACCGGTGCATTTGTCAACGGTGATTTCTCGGGAGCATTCCTGCACGCAGGTGTAAGCGAGCTGACGATGGCCGCCATAATGAACGGTATTGTCCTCCACGGAGGTATGATAGCCGCCTGCGGCACATTCTTTGTCTTCTCCGACTATATGAAGCCCGCGGTGCGTATGGCCGCCCTTATGGAGCTTCCCGTGAAATATATCTGGACCCACGACGCTTTCCGTGTAGGAGAGGACGGTCCCACCCACGAACCTGTAGAGCAGGAAGCTCAGATCAGACTGATGGAGGAGCTGAAGAACCTTTCCGGTGAGCCTTCCGTGCTTGTGCTCCGCCCTGCCGATGCTATGGAAACCTCCGTAGCGTGGGAGATGGCGATGGACAACAGCAAGACCCCCACGGCACTGATCCTTTCACGTCAGGATGTGAAAGACCTGCCTGCCGCTACGGGAGACCGCTATCAGGAGGCTCAGGGCGCACGCATGGGAGGATATACAGTAATGGATACCCCCCATCCTAAAGTGGTGCTTGTGGCCAACGGTTCCGAAGTATCGCTTCTGTGCGAGGTGGCAACCCTCCTTGAGGCGGGTGAGATACCGTGCAGAGTGGTATCGGTGCCCTCTATCGGTCTCTTCGAGCAGCAGGACAAAGAGTATCGCGAGAGCGTGATCCCGACTGCCGGTATACCGGTATTCGGCCTCACAGCCGGTCTGCCCTCGACTTTGCGCGGTGTGGTAGGCCCTCACGGCAAGGTGTTCGGTCTCGACCATTTCGGGGCATCCGCACCTTATCCTGTGCTTGACGAGAAATTCGGTTTTACCGCACAGAATATCGTGGAGGAAGTTCTCCGTTTTATTGGCAAATAATCGGATGATATAAGTTCCTGTCAGGAAACAGATAAGCATATACGTTATAAGACAGGGCTGTGGCCGCATACCGGTCATGGCCCTGTTTTCTGTATATTGGCTGAATATTAATGCGGACTGCTGTTGAACCCATTTGACAAAAATTTGGTTATAGAAGTATAACTGCTGTGAAATACTCTTTTCTCCGTCGCGGAGAGGGATATTTTTCAGAGCAGAGTGCAAATTTTCACCTTGAAATGTGAATTTATTAAAAAAAATTCTATAACTTTACACCGCAATTTGCACCTATTCTATAGTCGGATAGCGTGATATGCGGCAGGTCAATTTATTAGCGATCGGCATCGCCTTAGTATCACGGGCATCCAACAGGTTGTGTAAAGCGTCATAATAACAAAAGAATATATAAAAAACTTTCATATATATTAACAAAACGTTTTTACTTTATCTATGAAAAAAAGTTCAATTTTGGCATTAGGCTTCGCAATGCTTGCAGGTAGCGCGTTTGCCCAGAATGCTCAGGAAGTTACCTATGTGGAGGATCCCTCTCAGGGCTACCTGTTCAACAAGTTCTCCAGCAACTGGTTTATCCAGGCTGAGGGTGGTGTGGCAATGGGCTTCACCCCTGCTGATGTACACCGCAAGGTAGGTGACCGTTTCGCTCCCGCCGCTTCACTGTACGTTGGCAAATGGTTCTCACCCATTCTCGGTGGCCGTATCGGTGCAGACTTCGTTTCTGTAAAAGGCCTTTCCAAGTATAACGAAGTACTTCCCGGCGTAAGAGACTGGGAGCCTATGGTTGACGGTCACTATAAGACCAAAATCAACTATTTCGGCCCGTCTTTCGATGTAATGCTGAATCTTACAAACTGGTGGTGCGGTTACAAGCCCAACCGTGTTTACAATGCATATATTTATGCCGGCGGCGGTCTGTACTGGGGTGTTGCCAAAGGTCAGAAAGACTGCGGTTCCGACGAATATGTATGGAGAAATACACATGACCGCACAATCACAATCCGTGCCGGTCTTACCCAGGACTTCAACATCACCCGTCACTTCGCTCTCGGTCTTGACCTGCGTGCAGTGGCTCTGACAAACAGCCTTGACAATACAGTCATAGAAAACCGTACAGCTATCGTTGGCGAGGCTCTTCTTACAGCTACTTTCAAACTCGGCCAGACCGACTGGAAGGCTCCTGTAGTTCCCGTTTGCCCCCCTGCAGAAAACTGCGACGAATACCGTGCACGTCTTCAGGCTGCCAACGCCCGTATCGCCGACCTCGAGAGCCAGCTGAAGGCTTGCCTCGCACGTCCGGTAGAGAAACAGGTTGTAACCAAGGCTCCTCTTGCAACTATCTACTATCCCTGCAACGTTTACCGTCTGACCTCAGTAGACCGCAAGGTGCTCCAGAGCGTAGCAAACGTAATGAAGGCTGACAACAAGAAGTACACCCTCACAGGCTGGGCCGACAACTACACCGGTACCGACGCTATCAACACCCGTCTTCGCAAGAACCGTGTTGAGACTGTCAAGAACCAGCTCGTACGCTACGGTGTTAACGCTGACCAGCTCAACGCTACAACAAACAACGGCAACCGTGTTGACCTCGGTGACAAGTGCCTCACACTTGACCGTTGCGTGACAATCGAAGCTGAATAAGACATTCGGTCACGAACAGTAAAATAATACCGGAGTGATCCGGCATAAAAGGGCGGACGCCGTGTATGCGGTGTCCGCCCTGATTATCATCCCACCTGCCAGAATTCTATGACATAGCTATGAAAATAAATATTGTTACAGCCGCGTGCTGTATGCTGTCGGCCGTTATGCCGCAATCATGCGCCTTCACTAATGAAAGTAAAGAAAATACAGAAGATTACGCCGGACTGGTGAGCCGTATAGAGGAAATCGCGGATAAGGCGCCCGGTAAATTCGGTGTGGCCGTTATTGTGGATAACAGTGATACCATAGTCGTGAATAATTCTTCAGACTATCCGATGATGAGCATGTTCAAACTTCATGAAGCGATTGCCGTCTGTCATGTGCTTGATGAAAAATCGATAGGGCTTGATACGGTGTTAGACATAGCGCGTCCGGAGCTTGATCAGCAGACCTGGAGCCCTATGCTCAAGGAGCATGTGGGGGAAAACTTTTCTCTGACGGCAGGAGAGCTGATAGATTATATCCTTATCGACAGTGACAATAACGCGAGCAACCTTCTTTTCGACGAGATAATTTCGGTTCCTCAGACAGATGCTTATGTGCATTCCATACTTCCAGGAAGCGAATTTTCCATGCAATACAAGGAGAGCGAGATGAAAGCCGACATAATGAAAAGCTACGACAACCGCACTTCGCCTCTGGCTTATGCGGAGCTTGTCAACCGGTTGTTCACAGACAGTATAGTAAGCGCACAGAAGCAGGCGTTCATAAAGCGCGCCATGCATGATTGCAATACTGGTCTTGCCAGAATATCCGCCGGGCTTCCTGAAAACAAGGGGATAAAGTTCTCGCATCGCACCGGATCGGGCTATACCAACTCACGCGGCGAAGTGATCGCAATCAATGACGGAGGATATGTGGAGCTGCCATTGGGAAAGAACTATACGATAGTTGTATTGGTAAAGGATTTCGCCGGACCTCAGGAGGATGCCGAGAAGGTGATGGCCGAGATTTCCAATGTCGTATATGAGTATCTTGTCGTGGAGAGTGCGGATATCGTGAAACTCGGGATAGCTCCAGACTCAAGCCCTTTGACACTGCGGATATATGAAGGGGAGATCCCGGGAGAGGGGATATGTACACTCTCTGTGTATGGCTATGCCCACAGCGGCGACGGTGTGTTCTCCCTTACATCATTGAACGGACACCATGAACTGGCTGCAGAAAAGGGGAAACTGTATACCCTCAGGGGCGGGAATGACATCACTGTCTGGGAATGCAGGGGAGAGTCGGAAAACACACGTTTTTATTTTTTCCTTGAAAACGGTGGAAAGAACATATTCTGGGCGCCTGATGACAGCAGATGCGATATGACACACCCCATGCGGCTTGTATATGACGGAGAGTTTGCCGCCTGACCGGTTCTCCAGACAGTACTACGAAATAAGGCGCTGTACCGATTAAAATATTTCAGAAAAAAATCAGGGGTATAAGTGGCTGTTTTCCTGCGATAGTGATAAGAAGGTTACTATGTGAGTGAAATGTAACTTCTTGACACCGCCGAGATTATATTGTAATTTTGCAGCGTTGAATATGATAGAGTTCAAAATAATAAATCGGTTATGAAACAGATACAGAAACTTTCAGAGGCAGAAAATTACAGCGCGATCAATCTCGGCAAACTCTCCGATCTCAAGGACTACACTCTTGAGCTTGGCCCTGATATCAGAATTCCAGGAAAAGTGTTCGGCGGCCGGAACCTCGGCGCTACAGGAGGCGAATTCTCTTTCCAGGTATTCGCGCCCGGTCAGGAAACAGGTTTCTTTCATACACACAGGAACCATGAGGAACTTTATTTCTTTCTCTCAGGCAGCGGGGAGTTTCAGGTCGATGGCAAGGTGTTTCCTGTAGAGGAGGGGAGTGTGGTACGTGTCGCGCCTGAAGGAAAGCGCTCGGTACGTAACAACGGTCCCGAACCGCTCATAATGCTGTGCGTGC
>CADFRV010000015.1 GCA_902836725.1 Muribaculaceae bacterium | reverse complement strand
GCTACCACACCCCCTGTGTCTCTGCAGATGAAGGCGCGCGCCGATCCTAGAGTGAGGATCAGATAACGCAGTGAGGGGAGCGCGTCATGCAGCGAACTTATGGCGCCGTTCATGGCAGCGAGTGCGCCAACGCAGTCGGGAGATGAAAATGATGTGTGGAAATCGTGGCTGTGCCAGAGGCCGTTGTGCAGGTAGAGGTCGCCGGGAGCATATGGCACACCTTCGGCCACACGCCTCAGCTGACGGCATATCGACGCCGGATTGAAAAGTGTGCCCAGAGGATTTGGGCGCACTTTGAATCCTCCATCGGCCATGCGGCGCCCTATCTCGTCGGAAAAGCACGATCCCACGGTCCATACAGGATCCTCACGGGAAATTTTTATGCCTGGCGGCTCAATGGCCACCTGTGTGAAGAACTTTTCCATTTGCAGTTGATGCTATCGGATAGACACTCGGTGTGGGGTCAGAACATGTTGTAGTCGATTGAAAGCACCTGGAACTCCGTGCGGCGGTTTATCTGGTCGGCCACCTCCTGGTCGGCCTCAGGCAGCTGCTCTATGAATTCGGGTGTGAGCACATCCCCCTCCTTGAACTGGGGATAGAGGCGTGCCAGTTTTTTCGTGATCGTCTTTGGACGGCTTTTGCCGTAACCCTGGCTCTGCAGGCGCTCGGGGGCTATACCTACCGAGATTAGGTAGTCGATGACAGACTGTGCGCGGCGTCCGGAGAGGTTCAGGTTGTATTCCTCCGATCCCCACCGGTCGGTGTGCGAGGCCATCTCTATGGTCACGTTGGGGTTGTCGCGAAGCACCTGTGCCATCTCGTCGAGGCCGGTCTTTGATTCGGGACGCAGTGTGGCTTTGTCGAAATCGTAGAAGATATTGTCGATCACCACAGGCTTGTTGATGGATGCCAGTATGAAGTCAACTCCGTATTCCGCATCCTCCTCCGCTGTGTCGGATGTGAATTCCTGCTTGGCGTTCAGGTACCCCTGGGCGCCTGCGAGCATCACATAGCTTATGCCCCTTTCGAGAGGGAAGCGGAATGTGCCGTCGGGTTTGGCGAGCGCCTTCTGGTTGCTGCCGTCGTTGCCCACGATGCGTATCACGGCGTTGGGCACCGGCTCCTCATCCTTGTCGAGCACCCATCCCGAGATCCAGATCTGAAGCTCGGGCAGCTCGAAGGAGTAGATGTGGTCATATCCGCGGCCGTCGGTGCGGTTGGAGCTGAAATATCCGCTCTCCCCCTTGCCGAACGTGATGCCGAAGTCGTCGGCCGGGGAATTCATGGGCGCGCCCATGTTCTCCACTTTCCATCCGCCGGAACGGGTAAGGGTTGCACGGAATATGTCAAGACCTCCGAATCCAGGATGGCCGTCGGATGCAAAATACAGCAGGGAGTCGGTGCGCACGTAGGGGAACATCTCGTCGCCCGGGGTATTGATGAATTCGCCGAGGTTCTCGAGCGATCCCTGCTTGTCGCGAAGGTTTACGCGCCAGAGGTCTTTTCCACCCTGTCCGCCAGGCATGTCGGATGAAAAATAGAGCCAGTTGCCGTCTGGCGATACCGCCGGGTGGCCATAGCTCGATATGGTATCGGACGTGATCTCATATTTTACAGGAGCGCTCCATTTGGCGTCGGAACGCTGCGAGGTGAAGATCTCCACCCCAGTATGTGAGTTCGGCTCGCGGCGCGCCTTGGTAAGGTACATGGTGGTGCCGTCGGGGGTGAAGGATATTATACCTTCGTCGAATTCGGTGTTCAGTTCCCCCTCCACCGTTTCGGGGCGCTGCCATTCCCCCTTTTCGTTTTTGCGCGACATCCATATGTCGCTTTTCTTCATGCCGGTGATCTCGCTTTTCTGGTTGCCGGTGACTTTTTCGTTCGTGGTGGCGAAATATATCACGTCGGCCTGTGCCGGATCGAGGAACATCGGCGCGAAATCGGAGCGGCGCGAGTTGAAGAGCTTGGCGTTTTTCACCACATAGCGTGTGGGGTGTCCTTTCTGCGCGAGGGCGAAAGTGCAGCCTGCCAGTCCGTTGGCAGCCACAGCGTTTTCAGGATCGAGTGCGAGGTAATCCTGGTATGCCTTCTGTGCCTGGGCATATTTCCCCTCCTCCTGAAGCGCCTTGGCCATATAGAGGATGGCGGTGCTGTCGGGGTACTCATATCTGATGGCGTTGGCGAATGCCGACGATGCGCGGGCGCTCATGCCGAGCTTGTCGTAGCACAGCCCCATCTGGTATGCCACCACTCCGCGCTGCGGCCTTTGCTCCCTCTTGGTGAGTTTGTTGTATACCTTGCGGTAAGTTTTGGAGGCGTCGAAGTATTCGCCGCGCTCAAACTGCTCGTTGGCTACAGAGAGTTTCGCGCCGCAGGAACTTACAACCGTCAGCAGGCACAGGACGATCAGCAATGGCGCCAGGATCCTGAAAAATTTTCCTGCTATGTCTGATATTCTCAATCTGTCAGTCTTCATACATAATATAACGACCGGGATGCGCGCTTAATTGTCTGTCAGCACAACTAATTCGGTTTTCGGGTCTTTCTCCCGCAAAAGTACTTAAAAACCCTTATCCCCGCAACCTATGCAGGCTCCGGTTTTTGGATGTATTGAAAATATGTCGTAAATTTGGCACATGAAATTTTCACATCTTTTATAACTGATCTGGCTTTTTGTTAGTTTATTAAGTAGAAGTAAGTCATGCGGGTTATCGCGCATAAAGCATATTGCCGGCCTGGAATAATTTCCACGACTTACCGATCACCGGAGTGAAAAACAATATCTGACGAATAATGGAGGATAAAGCATACCATGCTGATATCCTGGAGGTATATCAGCAAAGTTTTCGTGACAACTGGTCGTTGCCTGCCCTGACGGAATATGGCTCCGACGAGATCCTTAGCTACGGCGAGATGGCGCGGCGCATAGCCCGCATACATCTGTTCTATCAGCAGATCGGCATAAAGCCGGGCGACAAGGTGGCTCTTCTGGGCAAGAACTCGTGCACATGGGTCATGTGTTTCATGGCCACCATCACATATGGCGCCACCATAGTGCCTATACTGGCCGATTTCAACCCCCACGACGCCATGCACATCATCAACCACAGCGGCGCGTCGCTGCTGTTTGTCAACCAGTCAATGTGGGAGACATATGAGTTCGACCGCATGCCTGGGCTGAAAGCGGTGGTGTCGCTTGAGACGCGCCATGTGCTGGCTGAGCGTACTGCCGAAGGGGAAGCCCCCGTGGAGCGCGTGGTGCGCAACCTCTCGCGTCGTTTCCGCACAGTTTACCGGAGCGGCTTCAATCCCGAGGATGTAAAGTATCCTAAAGTCGACAAAGACGCCACAGCTATAATAAACTACACTTCCGGCACCACAGGATTCTCGAAAGGTGTGATGCTAACGTTCGACAATGTCTGCGGAAATGTGATGTTCGGGGTGAAGTCGCGCCTGCATTACGAAGGATCGCGGGCGCTTTCGTTCCTTCCCCTGGCTCATGCCTACGGGTGCGCTTTCGACATGCTTGTGCCGCTTGCCGTGGGAACCTTCATCACTCTGTTCGGCAAGACGCCGACACCGCGTCTGCTCCTTGCCGCGATGGCGCAGGTGCGCCCGAATCTGGTGATCTGTGTGCCCCTTATCCTGGAGAAGATCTACCGCAAGCAGATCGTGCCCATGATCACACGCCGCGCCATAAGATGGGCTCTGGCGTTGCCGCTCGTGGACGGCGCCATTTATGCCAAGATAAGAAACAAGCTCGTGGAGGCATTCGGCGGGGCTTTCGAGGAGGTGATCATCGGCGGCGCACCGCTCAACGGCGAGGTCGAGGCTTTCCTCCACAAGATAAAGTTTCCGTTTACAGTGGGATATGGCATGACCGAATGCGGTCCTCTGATAAGCTATACCCCTTGGCGCGAGTTTGTGCCGGCGAGCTGCGGGCGCACTCTTCCCAATATGGAGAGCAAGATACTCAGCGACGATCCCGAGCATAAGCCGGGTGAGATCTGTGTGCGCGGACAGAACCGCATGAAAGGATATTACCGCAATCCCGATATCACCAGCCAGACCATCGATGCTGACGGCTGGCTTCACACCGGCGATATGGGCACACGCTCGGCCGACGGCACACTGTTTATAAAAGGGCGTTACAAGACCATGATCCTCAGCGCATCAGGGCAGAATATCTATCCCGAGGAGATAGAGGCCAAGCTCAACAACATGCCTTATGTGTCGGAGAGCCTTATCGTGGAGAGAGGCAAGGGGCTTACCGCCCTTGTATACCCCGACTATGAGCGCATGGATGCCGACGGCATAGAGGTGTCGCATCTGCCGGAAATCATGGAGCGCAACCGTGTGGAGCTTAACACCCTGGTGGCGCCTTATGAGAAAGTGGACCATGTGCAGCTCACTCCGAATGAATTTGAAAAGACCCCGAAAAAGTCGATCAAGCGCTTCCTGTATTCCTGACCGATGCCTCGTGGCGCGTAAAAAGACCCGGAAATTACGGGTCTTTTTTATTATCTTGATTACGATGATTATGCCTCGGGAACACCGAAACGGTTGGGCACCGGCTCACCTTTGCGGCAGCACCATACGATCCAGATGATTGTGCCTACAAGGGGGATGAGGTTGATGAAATACCAGCCGCCACCTTTGCCGATATCATGCATGCGGCGCCATGCCACGGCCAGAGTCGGAACCAGAAGCGCCGCCCCCACGGCGTAATTCAGGAATGTGAAAAGAGTTCCGATGAACGAACCATTGAAGATCGTAAGAAGCGTTCCGAAAACGGCGCTGATGATGAAATTGAAAAGTATCCACCACCAATACTCCGCACGCCCGGCACGGCCGTTGAAAGTGGCGTATTTGCGTAGGCAGATCTGGATGGCGTCGCCGAAACCGATATAGCGGTAGGGCATCTGTGGCTGTTGGTTGTAATTGTCCATAATTTTCGGGTGTTAAAATTATATGCGCAAATATAGCGATTTTATTTTCCCGATGCTTATTTTTGCAGTGAAATTTTTGTGGCTCTGTAATGTCGAACTGCTACATCGCCACAATTGTTATCTGAGTAGACTATTTGTTTATAAGTAACTGTTCAAAATTATTTTATTTACGGTCAGATTATTTCAATGTTTCTTCGGCAAAATTTTGGGAGATTTTTCTCGAACAAACATTAAAATAGTTTTGACCAGCTACTTAAGAGAAGAGATGATGTCAGAAAAAATACTGAACGCCATTGTGGCGGTAATAATGTCGTTTGCCTGTCTGTCGGGAGCTGCTGCCGAAATGCCTGACAGCGTTTCATCGTCTGCGGCCCCATCCACCCAGTCTGTAGGGCTTGTGCTCAGTGGCGGTGGGGCGAAAGGCATTGCGCACATAGGTGTGATACAGGCTCTTGAGGATCACAATATTCCCATCGATTATGTGGCCGGCACATCAATGGGCGCCATAGTCGGCGGACTTTATGCCGCCGGCTACACTCCCGACGAGATGATGGAACTTATTCTCTCTCCCGGATTCGCCATGTGGTCTACCGGACAGATTGACCCGAACCTCACATATTATTTCCTGCGTCAGCCACAGACGCCGGCGTTCGGTCATCTGAACATCAACCTTCACCCTGCCGACTCTGCCGCGGTAACCAATGCCATCCCGTCGAGCCTCATTTCCCCACTGCCGATGAACTTCGCGTTCATGGATCTGTTCGCGGCATATACGGCGCAGTGCGGGGGCGATTTCGACAAGCTTTTCGTGCCGTTCAGATGCGTGACCTCCGACGTTGTGCACAAGCACAAGATCGTGTGCCGTTCGGGGCACCTGTCTGACGCCATACGCGCGTCGATGAGTTTCCCGGCTGTATTCATGCCGATAAAGATGAACGGGGTGGATGTTTACGACGGTGGTATCTACGACAATTTCCCGGTGGATGTGATGCGTGAGGATTTCGCTCCTTCCATTATGATTGGCGTGGATGTGCATTCCGAGGAGGCCACCCCCTCGACCGGTATAGTGTCGCAGCTCGAGAATATGATAATCCAGAACAACGACTATGATCTGCCGGCCGACGAAGGCATACATATTCATATAGATGTGAGCCGTTTCTCGCTGCTCGATTTCGGAAAGGCCAAGGAGATCTATGCCGCAGGGTATAAGAGAGGAATGGAATTCATGGACTCTATTGAGCGACGTGTCACGGCGCGGATACCGGCCGAGACGCGCCGTCTGCGGCGTGCGGTGTTCAAGTCGGAGTCTCCCTACCTGCGTTTCGACAAAGTGGTGGCCACCGGCGGCACTCCATCGCAGAACGACTATCTGGAGCATCTCTTCAAGAATGCGCGCACCGATACATTCGGCATAGACCATGCGCGGCTCGCTTATTACCGCGCTCTCAGCCCTGGAAAGATACGCAATCTGATGCCGCAGGCCGAGTATAACGACACCACAGGGCTCTTCACCCTTGATCTTGACGCAAGTCTCAAAGACAACTTTACTGTAGGAGGAGGAGGATTCCTCACTTCATCGATAAACTCCATGATATTCGCGTCGGTGGATTACTCAAGCCTGTCGTTCAGCTCCTGGAACACCCGTCTCATGGGATGGATAGGACAGAGCTATATGGCCGCGCAGCTCGACGGCAAGCTGTTTCTTTCCAATACATTGCCCTCGGCGCTCGAGCTGCAGGGTGTCTACAGCAGGCAGCGCTATTATGAGAATGACAAACTGTTTTATCAGGACAATTCCCCCGCGTTCATCAGCCATTACGAAAGTTTTGCCCGCCTGAATTATGCCTGGGCCGTAGGGAGGCGTGGAAAAGCTCTCGTCGGTGTGGGGGGAGGCCAGTCGCGCAACAAGTTTTATTCCAACGACCGCGCCGATTTTATAGAGTCGAGCCGCGAGGAGACGAAGATGAACCTAGGTCAGGTAGTGGGGCGGTTTGAATACAATACCCTAGACAACAACAGCTATCCCGTGAGCGGTACCTTCCTGAATGTAGGGGTTATGCAGACTGTGGGACGCTATCATCACATGCAGACAGATGAGCAGGAAATGAAGCGCGACTATACCGACAACATCCATTGGTTCCAGGCTGAGTTCAGGGGTGAAAGCTACTTCAAGATGGGCCGTCCCTTCTCGCTCGGAGTGGTATGGGACGTGCTTGTCTCCAACCGGCACCTCCTGAACACATATTATGCCTCTCTGGTGAACGCCCCATCGTATACGCCTACTCCCGCTATGGAGGATGTATTCAACAAGGCGTTTCATGCCAATTCTTTTGCCGCCGCCGGAATAGTGCCGATCTGGCGTCCGTTCCAGCGGGCGCAGGTGCGTCTTACGGCTACGGCATTCATGCCGTTCCGCCGTATAGAGCAGGACGGGTTCCAGGGCGTGCGCTACGGCAACTGGTTCTCAGATCCGGAATTTGCCGCCGAGCTTGACCTTGTCTACAATCTCCCCTTCGCGTCGGTGTGCGCCTACGCCAATTACCTCTCCTATCCAGGTGCCAACTGGAATGTCGGCATCTCCTTCGGCCTCTATTTCACAGCCGTACCTTTCCTGCGTTGACAGATGTTCAGGGGTAGTGGAATGAACCTAAGGCGATGTGCGTGACTGATTTCTCAGACCGGTTATAAAAATTTAGTTAAAAGTGCGTAATCCGGAAATATTTCCGTATATTTGCATTGTTCTAACAGTCTGGCCCTGCATGGGTGCCCGGCTGTGCTGCAAAACGTATTCGAAAACTAACAACTATAACTGTTTTTAAAACTTGAACCTATGTCAAAAGTAACAGTCGTAGGCGCCGGCAATGTAGGCGCTACAACAGCTAATGTTCTGGTTACCACTCAGGTGGCTGACGAAGTTGTGCTCATCGACATCAAAGAGGGCGTATCTGAAGGCAAAGCCATGGATATCATGCAGACAGCAAATATCCTCGGCCTGCAGTCCCGTCTTGTTGGTGTGACCAATGACTATGCCAAGACAGCCGATTCCGACGTGGTTGTTATCACTTCAGGTGTTCCCCGCAAACCCGGCATGACCCGCGAGGAGCTTATCGGTGTAAACGCAGGCATCGTGAAGTCTGTTACAGAAAATGTGCTCAAACATTCTCCCAACGCTGTGATCATCTGTGTGGCCAACCCGATGGATACAATGACATACCTGATCCACAAGATCTCAGGTCTGCCCAAGAACCGCATCATCGGTATGGGTGGCGCACTTGACAGCGCTCGTTTCAAATATTTCCTGAGCATCGCTCTCGGCGCCAACTCCACAGAGGTTGAAGGCATCGTAATCGGCGGTCACGGCGACACCACCATGATCCCTCTGACACGCTATGCCGCATACCGCGGTGTGCCCGCTTCGGAGTATCTCCCCGCAGAGCAGCTTGAGAAGGTTGCCGCCGACACTATGGTAGGCGGTGCCACTCTGACAAAGCTCCTCGGAACCTCCGCATGGTATGCTCCCGGCGCAGCTTCGGCACAGATGGTTGCCGCTGTGCTCCACGACCAGAAGAAACTTATCTCCTGCTCGGCTCTCCTCGACGGCGAATATGGCGAAAGCGATCTCTGCATCGGTGTGCCTGCCATCATCGGCCGCAACGGTATCGAGAAGATCGTGGAATTCGATCTCAACGACGCTGAGAAGGCTGCCTTCAAGAAGAGCGCCGAGGCTGTACACAAGACCAATGAGGCTCTCAAGGCCGTTCTTGGCTGATCAGCAGCATAATTGACAGAATAAATAGAATACGGGAGGCCGCGACGTTCAAGAACATGCCGTTGCCTCCCGTTGTTTATAGGGAAAATTAGAAGTAAGAAGTAAGAGCTGGAGAAGTCAAGTAAGAATACTTCTTTTTTAGAATTGAGAAATTGAGAAAAATAGAAATTAAGAAATTAGGGAATTAAGAAATTTAGAAGAGCCTGAGATCTCTGATTCCTCTGATACCTCTGATTTCTCTGATCTCTTTGATTTCTCTGATCTTTTTGATTTCTCTAATCTCTCTGATCTCTTTAATTTCTCTGATTAATTAGATTCGCTTATGAAATTCAATGGATTTTTAGCGGCGGCGTGTGTGGTTGCCGCAGGTGTCCTGGGGCTTGCAAGCTGCGGCTCGGGACAGAAGGCTGAAAAGGGTGCGCAGGTCGCGGAGCAGAAAGCTCCGGAGCATGCCGTGACTGTACTTGAGAAGGGCGCGGTGATCACTCCTGAAAAGAACAAACTCGTGGTTATCGATTTCAACGCCACATGGTGCGGTCCCTGCCGCCAGTTCGCGCCTATCTTTGACAGGGTTGCGAAAAACTACACTTCAAAGGCTGTGTTCTACAGCGTGGATGTGGACGCGCATCCCGAACTGGCCGCCCAGTATGGCGTGCAGAGCATCCCGATGGTGGCATATGTCAAGCCTGACGGAAGCTATACCACGACTGTAGGTCTTATTCCGGAACGGGAATTCACAGCGGCTCTTGAGTCGGCTCTGAAATGAGTGTGTGGCGTTGTTTCGGCAGGTGCGTGATGGCGGCGCTTGTGTTGTCGCTGTCCCCTGCCGTAGCCATCGCCGGGGAGACTCTGCTCAAATCGGGAGGTTACCGCCTCTGTTTCCAGTCTGTGGAGGGTGGTGCAGGGGTAGAGCTTCGTAATGGCCGGGAAACAATCGCCTCGCAGTCTTCGCCGGCACGCATCGTGGTCAAGGAGGCCGGTGTGAAAAAAGGTTTCCATGATGTGGAGACCTCCTATGCTGTGCCTTATGAAGAGGTGAGGAAACAGCGCGGAGCTGTGGAAGCCCGCGCGAGAGTGGCGACTGCGGGAGGTTCAGTATTTCTGGTGTGCGACCGCTATGAAGCTGCCGCCGACGGCTCTTTTGTATTGCATCGCGGTGTGGAAGTCGCCTCCGCCGGCATGGAGGAGGGTTTTGCCAGTGCCTATACGCTTTCCGCTGTCAGCGGCGGCGAAAGCGGCGGTTATGAGTATTTCATCCCCTCCATTCTGTATCGCGACACGGAAATGATGCGTCACCGTGCAGTGGCGTCTGATCTCGGTGTGGAGAAAGTATATGTGAAGGAGACGCGCTGCGGCCTCCCTATGGCCATGCTGCGCGAGAAACGCCGTGGCGTATCGTTCGCCCTGTCCCATCTGCATCCCGAAATAGGTGTGGGCGGTTTCGCCGGCGGGGGAGTGCCGGGTGAAGTCAACGATTCGTTGCGCTACGGCGCCGTGGGCTATGATATGTCGCCACTCCCTTCCGTCACTTTCCGTTATCCCTCAGCCGAGGGTCCAGAGACATACGAGAATATACCCGACAGGGTACACGGCGAGCCTGTGTGGTCTGACCGGTACCATGCCGTGAGAGCGGGCAACAGCCACTCCTTGTCGGTAGCTGTCATCTCCACTGTCTGCGACGGCTACAATGAGGCTATGAAAAACACGTTCGCCTCAGCCTATGCCCTGGAGAACCCTGAGGTATGGCATGTGGATATGGACACGGTCTACAGGCACAACATAGAGCTTTTCAAAAACGAATACCGCACATTCGGTACCGGAGGGATGAAAGCCGCCGGGGTGCCATGGTCGCTCGATCTTCCCGACGGGAGCAACAGGGTCTACACATTCCAGATGGGATTTGTCGGGCAGCAGCTTCCGGTTGGATTCCATATGCTGCGTTACGGCCTGAGCCATAACGAGCCCGAGACGGCGCAGAAAGGACGTGAGATTGTGGACTTCTGGGTGTCAGACGCTATTATGGGGGATTATTTCCCGATCGTATGGTGGGATCCGGCCGACGATGACACGGCAGGACATACACGCGGATATCCGGCATTCCTGAGATGCATGGTCGACGGAATGGAGGGGTTGCTTGACGCCTGGCGTGTGTCGCAGGCTTACGGGCGGCCGCAGCCAGGGTGGTACGCAGCCCTGTGCCGCGTGGCCGACAATCTACTCGCGGTGCAGAACGAAGACGGATCTTTCTTCCGCGCATACGCCACCGACGGCAGTGTGGCTCAGGAGTATGACCGCAACACCCATGCGTCCTCAAGGCTCAACACCCCGATAGCAGTGAGATTTCTTGCAAAAATGTATGAATGTACGGGAGACGGGCGTTACCGTGAGGGTGCGCTCCGTGCCGCCGATTTCTCATACCGCGAACTGTATGAAAAGCTCGGGAAATATGTGGGTGGCACGCCGGACAATCCCAACACCGTGGACAAGGAAGCGGCCATTTTCGCCATGTACGCTTTCGGGGCGGCCCACGACCTTACCGGGGAGCGCAAATATCTCGAGGCTGCCGAGCATGCCGCCATCTGCTCCATGAGCTGGGTATACTGCTACGACTATGCGGTGCCGCACAGGGACAGCGCCGACGCTTCGCGCAATCCCTTTGCCAAAGGGGGCATATCGGGATTCTCGCTGATTTCCACCGGCCATTCAGGGGCGGACAATTTCGCGTCGTTCATGTATTTCGATATGTTCAAGCTGTATGTGAAGACCGGTAAGCCCGTGTATCTGCACATGGCGCGTCTGCTGCAGAACAATACCAAGCTCAACAGCGACTACGACGGCCGCATCGGTTACCGTTACCGTGCGTTCATGCCTGAAGCCACCAATGTGGCCGACATGGCTTTCAGGTCGGTGGGGGCGTGGCTCCCATGGTCGAGCATAGCCAATATAAATCCGATAGCGTATATGGAGGATGCCTTCGGCGGGAATGACCTGACGAAGATCACCGGCAGTCTCCCGCGCCTGCGGAAGATGCTTGGGGAGTATGGCGCGGGCGGACGTATGCTCCGTCCGTCGGCGCCCGGGGATGTCAGATGATCGACAGGTGCGAGAGGCGTTTCTCGAGTTCGGTTGAGCTGAGGCGTGTTGACAGGCGCCCGTGATAAGCTACCGAGATGTTGCCGGTCTCCTCGCTCACCACGATGGCGAATGCGTCTGTGGCCTGGGAGATGCCCAGGGCGGAGCGGTGGCGCAGTCCAAGCGCGCGGGGCACATTGGTGTCATGGCTTACGGGAAGTATGCATCCGGCGGCTTTTATGCGTCCGCCATCGATGATCATGGCTCCGTCCTGGAGCGGGGAGTTCTTGAAGAAAATGTTCTCTATCAGGCGCGAGTTTATCTCGGCGTTGATTATGTCGCCGCTCTTCTCGTAGTTTTCGAGTGGCACATCCTGCTGTATCACTATCAGCGCGCCGGTCTTGCTTTTCGACATGTTCATGCATGCATACACGATAGGCATCACGCGGGCGTGTATGTCCTCGGCGTTCTCCTTCTCCCGGTGGTGGAAAAGGGATGTGAGAAATTTCCACCGCTTTTTGGATCCCAGTTCCACGAGAAACCGCTTTATCTGGTCCTGGAAAATGATCACGAGTATGAGCAGACCTATGCTCATCACTTTGTCGAGGATGGTGCCGATGAGCTTCATCTCGAGGATCTCGGCGGCCACTACCCATACCAGCACGAAGGCGAGCACCCCGTAAAAAATGTTTATGGTGCCCGACTCTTTCATTATCTTATAGAGATAGTAGAGCATCAGCGCCACTATCACTATGTCGAGTATATCCTTTATTCCGAATGATTCAATCACTTTCTCCGGTGAAGTTAGGTTAGAGATAAATCTGCGTTTCCGGGGCCGCTTCCATAAGCGCCTGTGCCACCTTTACGGTCTGCACACCCTCTGCCACGTCGTGTACCCTTATTATGGCCGTGCCGGCGAGGATGGCGGCGGTATTGAGCGCCACTGTGCCTGCAAGCGCCTCTTCGGCCGGTATGCCGCACAGGCGCGTGATCATTGACTTGCGTGAAATCCCTGTAAGTATCGGGCACCCGAGCATGCGGCCGAGTTGGGGCAGGTGTGCCATAAGCTCGTAGTTCTGGGCGAGTGTCTTGGCGAAACCGAAACCTGGATCCACTATTATGTCGGCCACTCCCATGCGCCGGAGTGTCTCGAGCGGACGCGACAGCTCCGCCGCCACGTCGGCTGTGACATCGGTGTATTCCGTGAGGGTCTGCATGGTCTGCGGTGTGCCCCGCATATGCATCAGTATGTATGGCACCCGCAGCGACGCCACTGTGCCGAACATGGCGGGGTCGAGCGCTCCTCCCGATATGTCGTTCACGATATCGGCGCCCCATTCCTCCACTGCCCGGCGTGCCACATCGGCGCGGAACGTATCTACCGACACCGGTATGTCGCTGCTGATACGTCTTACGGCCTCTATCCCCATGCGCACGCGGCGCATCTCCTCCACGGCATCCACCGGATCGGCACCGGGGCGCGAGGAGTAGCCCCCCACATCTATCATGTCGGCTCCTTCGCCGATGAGTTCCGCCGCGCGGGCGTCGGCTTCCCGCTCTCCGAAAGAGTGGGATCCGGCATAGAAGGAGTCGGGGGTAACGTTGAGTATCCCCATCACCTGGGGGCGGCTGATCTCAAGGAGTCTGCCTTTTAGATTGAGGGTGAATGGCGTCATGTCGCGAAGTTACGAAAAATTTTCAGGGATTGAGCAGGTCGGGGTTGAAGAAATCCATAATGGAGTTGGAGTGCTCGATGAGGAGACGTGCCGGCCCTTCGGGATCCAGGCGTTCCGCCTTGGCGTAATCGCTCATGGCCTCTCCACGCTTGCCCATGCTCCAGAGTATCTTGCCGCGCGCTATCAGCAGATTCGCGTCTTCCGGATTTTCAGCGAGCAGATCCTCTATGGTTTTGAGCGCTTCCGGAAGAACTTTTCCTTCGATGGCGTTTTTTATATTTTGTGGATTCATCATAATTCACTAAGTTTGTTGACAAACTTTTTCAGATACAAAATTAACAAAACAGAACGAAAACGTGAACAGATTCCTGAAATTGTTGGCCATAGCCCTTTGCTGCATCATGCCGACTGCGGTGTGGGGCGCGGATCCTATGGCTACCGACTATACAGTGGCCGAGTGTCTCGGTTCCGCCATGCCCTATCCCGCTCCAGAGGATCCGGCCGCATATCCCGATTCACTTACTCCGGTGTTTGTCAACCATGTGGGGCGGCACGGGGCCCGCTTTCTCTCGTCGGCCAAGACTACGGTGGAACTTATAGCCTTCCTTGACCGGGCCGATTCCGCAGGGGTGCTCGCTCCCGAGGGTAAGGAACTGCTGACGATTGCCCGATATGTGGCCGACATATCCCACAACCGCTGGGGCGCGCTCGACTCGCTCGGTATGGCAGAGCAGAGGGGCATAGCCTCGCGCATGTTCCTCGCCTATCCCAAGCTGTTCATCAACGGAAAGGTGAATGCCATAAGCTCATATTCCCCCCGTTGCGTGATGAGCATGTATGAGTTCACGCATCAGCTCGACCGGCTCAACAACCGTGTGGAGCTGTACACCGCTTCGGGACACCAGACCTCGCCGCTGATGCGCCCGTTTGATGTCGACAAGGAATACATAGAGTGGAGCGATGCCAAAGAGTGGGAAGCGCCGTATAAAATGTTTTTCGAGACCACGGCTCCGGCGGCTCCCGCGCGGCGTCTGCTTACCGACTCCGATTTTCTGAGCAACAAGGAGGCGCTTGATATGTCGTGGACCGAATACAAGGTGCTCGCGGGGCTTCCCGCTATGGGGATGGATGTGGATCTGGAAAAATTCTTCACCGTCGCCGAGCTTAACTCGCTGTGGGCATGCGAGAATCTCGGCCATTACCTGCGGCGCACCGCCACCACGCTTTCCACTGTCCCGGCGCTGATTGCCTCTGATCTGTTGCTGAACCTCATCACCACCACCGATGCCGCCGTGGCAGGGAAGAACCGCTTCAATGTGGAGCTGCGTTTCGGGCATGCCGAAACGCTCATGCCGCTGTTGTCGCTCATGCGCTTGCGCGGCTGCTATTACATGACCAACTATTTCGATACGGTGGGGCTGCACTGGAAAGACTTCGATGTGGTGCCGATGGCGGCGAATCTGCAGATGGTGCTCTTCCGCACCGACAAAGGGGGATGGTGTGTGCGTTTCGATCTCAACGAGCATGCCGTGCCGCTGTTCCCCGATTCCGACAGGATATATATCCCCTGGGAGGAGGCGCGTGAATATCTCGTGAGATGCCTCCCCCTTCATCTTCAGCCGTGATGCCAGTGGAGGAGATCAAGCATGCTTTGCCCCGCATTGTGGGTAGTGAGCTACGTAAAAGCGGGATAACGGAGGGTGCACCGGTAATGGTGGCTTTCAGCGGGGGAGCAGACTCCACGGCGCTTCTTGCTGCCGTGGCAGCCGCCGGTTTCAGGGCTGTGGCGCTCCATTGCAATTTTCATCTGCGTGGTGACGAAAGCGACCGCGACGAGCGTTTTTGCCGCGGATTGTGCGCCCGGCTCGGGGTAGAGCTTAAGGTGCGCCATTTCAATGTGCATGCGCGTGTGGCCGCTACCGGTGAATCGGTGGAGATGGCTGCGAGAGAGTTGCGCTACGCATGGTTCGACGGCGAGCACGACGCTACCGGTTTCCCTCTTCTTACGGCGCATCATGCCTCCGACAATGTGGAGACTTTCTTTCTGAACCTTTTGCGCGGAAGCGGTCTGCGCGGACTGGCCGCCATACCTCCGGCCCGCGGATATATCCTGAGGCCGCTGCTTGGAGTGGACCGCGACAGTCTGCGGACTTATCTGGAGCGGGAAGGTATCGGTTATGTGGTGGACTCTACAAATCTGCAGCCCGATTTCAAACGCAACCGCCTGAGGCTTGAGACACTGCCGGCCCTGGAGGCGCAATTTCCGGGTGCCTCAGCGGCAGTGGAGCGGAGTGCGTCAAATCTTCGCCGCGACCTCTCGCTGCTGCAGGGATTCATAGATGAACTGCGTGTCAAAGTCACGGGGCCTTCGGGAGAGATACTTCTGGAAACTCTGGCAGTGGATCCGCTCGGGGCGTCGAAGCTGT
This sequence comes from Muribaculaceae bacterium, assembly GCA_902836725.1. Taxonomy (GTDB): domain Bacteria; phylum Bacteroidota; class Bacteroidia; order Bacteroidales; family Muribaculaceae; genus UBA7173. The sequence continues at coordinate 1,834 of CADFRV010000015.1, read as the reverse complement.
ATTATCTCCTTGACTGCGGGCTGGCATTTCCTACTGTCAAGAGGATAATGTCGCGCCCTGATGTGTCGGGCAAGATCTTCGAGGGGAGCGGTGGCATACGCTATCTGCTTGACCGTGGGCGTCTGATCCGTCTGGGGGCTGAGGATGCTGCTGATGCTGACGATGGGGATGCATGCGAAGGGAAACCGTGCATTACGGCCGATGTGCTGCCCGCGGAGGATTTCGCGCCCGCGCGCGATCCTGTGGAGATGTGGCTCGACGGGAGCGTGCTTGACAACGGCACCGCCAGATGGGAGTTGCGCCGTTGGCGCCATTCCGACAGGATAGCCCCCTTCGGAATGCGGGGCACCCGTGCCGTCAGCTCGATCATCACCGAGGCTAAGGTGCCGTTGAGTGAGAAAAAACGTGTATGGATTCTCGCATGCGACGATGAACCGGTCTGGATCGTCGGCTTCAGGACATCGCGGCATTTCCCGGTGACTGCTGCCTCCAGTAAGGTAGTGAGGCTGCGCGCTACGTTTCCGGATCGTGAAAACGGGTCGGAAAATGTTAAAAAACATATTTGAAAAGCATGTAAAAATCGCGTTCTGTTGCTTGTGAGACCGATTTGTGGTAATAAGGTCTACAATTAGCGTTTATTAACAAACGATTTGCTTGTTATTTCATAAAACTTTTGTTATTTTGCCTTGCTTAAGAAAACAGACCTAATATACTCTGCCGGGTTGAGCCGGCCATACCAGCCAAACCGATAGCATGTTTTGCTATATATCTCTGGATTACAGTCGGTTCCTCTGTCTCCGCTCCCCTCAGGTATGTTTGTGTTGTTAAGACTGAGTGCCATACTCTTTATCCGGTTGTCGTGTGCAGCCTCGGCCTGTTAACTTTATACGTGTTAAAAGCGTTATAACGCAAAAGACTTAAAAATAAATGAGCATGGATACAACAGTTAAAGACAATATAACGGCGCAGGATGTGCGTTTCATGGAAATGGCGGCGCGCATAGCAGAGGAAAACATCGATCGCGGAGGCGGTCCTTTCGGTGCTGTGATCGTACGTGATGGCGAGATAGTGGCTACAGGCGCCAATTCGGTGACACTGACCAATGATCCTACCGCCCATGCGGAGGTGAATGCCATACGCGAGGCGTGCTCCAGACTGGGCACATTCAACCTCGCGGGCTGCACGGTCTATAGTTCCTGTGAGCCGTGTCCCATGTGCCTTTCGGCGCTATATTGGGCAGGTGTGAGCCGCATATATTACGGGAATACCCAGGATGATGCCGACAGCATCAATTTTTCCGACAGGTTCCTGTATCGCGAGTTCCGCAAACCGCAGGTGGAGAGGGCTATCCCCTGCATCCGCATCAAGAATGCCGGTACAATCCGCGCGTTCGAGAAGTGGGCTGAAAAAGAAGATAAAGTGGAGTATTGACTCCTCCGCTTCAAAGATATTGAGAATTTGAATGATTGAATGAATGATTGATTAATTGGAGTAATAATTGAATGAATGATAAGTGAATGAACTGTGGCGAGGTGCCATGTGCGGCCGCCGGCCGATATTCGGCTGATTTCCGCTCCGGGCACCGGTTACGAGAATTTAATTAAGCCACAAAAGGATACTGATAAGTTTGTTTCATATACAAATGCCAATAAGGATTGAGCCGGGACCGATGTGAATCGGGCCCGGTTTGCTTTTTCGTAGTTCCGGATTCCGCCACGCCATCTCCGGCAGCTCGATGTGACAACATCATGTTGATGAAAAGGGGAATTGATTGTTGTCGTTTCCCCAGACTTGGTATTCATAATTTGGATTGTTCCCACCTCTCCGAGGTGTT
>CADFRV010000014.1 GCA_902836725.1 Muribaculaceae bacterium | reverse complement strand
CGGTGCTCCACACACTCTATCAGAAATCCACCATCGAAATCGGCGACTATGTTTCAATAGGGCACAATGTGACCGTGCATGGCGCCAAAATCCACGACTATGCCCTCATCGGCATGGGAGCCATAGTGATGGACGACGCCGAAGTAGGCGAAGGCGCCCTGGTAGCCGCCGGATCCGTAGTGCTGTCGAAAACCAAAATCGGCCCCCACGAGCTGTGGGGAGGTTGCCCCGCCAAATTCATCAAGATGATGGAACCGGAGAAAAGCCGCGAGCTCAACCAGAAGATAGCCCACAACTATCTCTTCTACTCCCGCTGGTACACCCACCCCGAAGAAGGCACCCCCGCCGACTGATCCCCGGCCTCCCCTCTCTCTTTCCCCTCCCTTTTTCCTCTCTTCCTCTTTCCCTCTCCACCATGGGGCTTCCCTTTCCCCCTTCTCTCCGGCTTCTCCCCCAACCGCCGGTTCTCTCCCCCTCATAAAGCCATTGAAGGCGCTGTGTCTTTCCCGTCACAGCGCCTTTCTCTCTTTCTCTCCCTCCCTTTTCTTAATTTCCCCTTTTCTATTTTTCTCAATTTCTCTCTTTCCCCAAATTCCTCCCCGCTTTTGTTTTCGTGCAGGCAGCTTGCTGCCGCCATCCCCGCCGCTCACCGCAGTTTGGCTCTGTAATCGAGCCGCCGGGCATCAAACTCCACCGCCCTGTCTTTGAACAGCAGATCAAGCGGGCTTCCTTCCCTATGGCTCTCATGCGCCGCTATCAGCTCACCGGGGGAGGCATCCGTCAGCTTCCCGTCGCCGGTAAGCAGCCATACCCTCGAAGATTGCTCAAGCGCCTGCGCCACATCATGGGAGGTCATCAGCACTGCCTTCCCCTCCTTTTGCGCCAGGGAGCATAGCAGCGCGTTAAGCTCCACCCGGCTCGCCACATCGAGAAAAGCTGTAGGCTCGTCGAGCACTATCACAGGCGTGGACTGTGCCAGGGCACGCGCCACCATCGTTTTCTGCCTCTCACCGTCGGAAAGCGAACTTACACCGCGCGAGGCATACTCGCTCATCCCCACCGCCTCCAGAGCCTCATCCACAATGCGGTAATCCTCCCGGTCAAGGCGCCCGAAAAAACCGGTATAAGGGTAACGTCCCATCCCCACGAGCTCGCGCACCGTAAGGCCGTCGGCCTCCACACGGTCGGTGTTTACCACAGCAAGCAATTTCGCAAGTTCCTGGCGCGAAACCTTCCGGGTATTCCTCCCACCCACAAACGCCTCGCCGCACAAGGGGGCAATCTCGCCGCAGACGGTTTTCAGCAGCGTAGATTTCCCTGCGCCGTTGGCACCGAGCAGCGTCACCATTTCGCCGGCACGAACCCGCGCAATCGCTCCGGCCACAAGCACCTTCCGGCCATAGCCCGCGCTAACTCCGCGCAACTCTATCAGTGGATCGTTATCGCCCATTCCCAGAATCACTTACCTTTGAATATCACATATATTATAATAGGGATGCTGATAACCGGTGTTATGGCATTCACCGGTATTATCTGCCCTCCCCCGCAGGCCACACTGAGCCACGCGCAAAACAGTGCTCCCGTCCCTCCCATGACGACTGTCGCGGGCAGCAGCACCGCATGGTTGGCCGTTCCCGTGGCCATACGCGCCACATGGGGCATCACAAGCCCAAGGAAGCCTATCGGCCCGCAGAATGCAGTGACCACTGAAGCGAGCACCCCGGCAATAGCCATAAGCCAGTTGCGAGTGCGCTTCACGTTCATGCCCATGCTCTCGGCATACCGGTGCCCGAGCAGCAGGGCATTGAGCTGTTTTACAAAAAGCGCGGCCACACCCACTGCCACACAAGCCAGAGAGGCATACACACCCAGTCGGTCCCATGTGAGACCGCCGAAATTACCCATTCCCCATATCACATAGGAATGTACCCCCTGTTGGGTTGAAAAGAAATTAAGCAGCGATATGGCGCTTGAGGCCAGATAACCTATCAGTATGCCGATTATTAGCAGCATCACATTGCCCCTTACAAACATGGAGAACAGCAGCAGCACACCCATCACCGCACCGGCCCCAACGAACGCACCTGTAAGAATACCGGTGTAATACCCCACACCGCTCCCGAGCCATCCGCCGAAAGCGAGCATCACCACAGCCACACCGAGCGATGCGCCGGTAGAGATCCCCAAGATCGACGGACCTGCCAGAGGATTGTCGAACGTGGTCTGCAACAACAGACCCGACACCGCAAGCGCCATACCGCTCACAAGGGCGGTCACGGCCATCGGAAGCCGCACATACATCACGATCAGTCGGGCCACTTCATCGGCACTGTCGCCGGTGAGCACACCCCACACCTGCGCGGCGTCAAGAGGGGCGGTGCCGAAAAACAGCATCCCTGCGAAAAGCGCCACCGCAAGCAGCCCGCACATCGCGAATGTGGCGGCTACCCTTCCTCCCGTTCTGGTTCCTTCATGTCTCACGTCAGGAAAATCAATCGGTCACATTCAGTTCTATGGGTTCGAGAGTATCGCGGCTGTTGGGACCCACCGACACATGGAACATTCCCGGCTCGAGAACGTAATCGAGGTCATAGTTGTAGAACTTCAGTTTGTCGGGAGTGATGGTGAATGTCACAGTCCGGCTCTCACCTTTCTTCAGCGTGATCCGGCGGAAATCTTTCAGCTCCTTGACAGGGCGCGAACTGCTTGCCACAAGGTCACGTATATAGAGCTGCACAATCTCGGTGCCGTCGCAGTCACCTGTGTTTGTCACTGTGCACGAGGCCTCTACCGATCCGTCAGGGGTCATCGTCGGAGCCGACAGCTTGAAATCGTCATAGCTGAATTCCGTGTAGCTAAGTCCGTAACCGAACGGATAGAGAGGCGTATTGAGGCAGTCGAGATAATTGCTCACGTACTTGTGGTATGAACCCGCCTCGTCGTAGTTGGGACGGCCGGTATTGAGATGGTTATAGTAAACCGGTATCTGTCCGACGGCACGCGGGAAACTGAACGTGGTTTTGCCGGAAGGAGCCACATCTCCGAAAACAACGTCGGTTATAGCGTCGGCCATCTCCGAACCGCCGAACCATACATTCAGAATGGCATCGAGATTTTCGTTTTCCCAGCCGAGCAGGGTCGGCCGGCCGGCAAAGTTAAGCATTACCACCGGTTTGCCCGTAGCTTTCAAAGCCTTGAGCATACGCTGCTGTATATCGGGGAGGGATATGTTGACCATACAGTTCGATTCCCCGCTGAATTCGTCGGTCTCACCTACGGCGGCAACCACGACATCGGCCCAGCGCGCCGCCTCCACAGCCTCCGCAAGCAGACGGCTCTCGTCGGCATTGCGTGTCCCTGTTTCCATTTCCACGGTTTCCGAGGCCCATTCCATGCGGGGCATATCGGTCACCCGGCATCCCGGGGCATAACGCACATTGGCCTCCCCGGACACATTGCGGAAAGCATCGAGGAGAGTCGCATATCCGTGCCAGTCGGCAGCCACGCACCAGGTGCCCTGAAGATTGGATTTACTTGCCGCATAAGGCCCTACAAGAGCTATCTTGGCAGATTTTTTCAATGGAAGCGTGCGGTTGCTGTTTTTCAGCAGCACGAATGTCTCGGCGGTGATACGGCGGGCCTCGGCTTTCATTTCGGGAGTACGGATAGTGCGGGCGGCACGCGCCGTATCCAGGCGCAGATACGGGTTGGCGAACAGTCCCAGTTTGTATTTCGCCTCGAGGACGCGGCGCACTGCATTGTCGATTTCCGACTGGCTGACCTGCCCGTTTTCGAGCGCTTTTGCAAGAGTTCCGCTAAAGCCTTCCGACACCATATCCATGTCTGTACCGGCCTTGAGGGCGCGTGCAGAGCATTGGGCGAGATCACCCATGCCGTGAGCTTCCATCTCCCTTATCGCAGTATAGTCAGTGACAACAAAACCGTCAAAACCCCACTCTCCGCGCAGCACATCGTTGATAAGCCACTTGTTGGCTGTGGCAGGCACGAAATCAATGACATTGAAGGAGGTCATGAAGCTCCCGGCTCCTGCCTCCGCCCCGGCACGGTAAGGGGGCAGATAATAGTTATACATCTGCTGCCGGCTCATATCCACGGTATTATAATCACGTCCCGCTTCCGACGCACCATAGAGGGCAAAATGCTTCACACAGGCCATGACGCTTGCGGTATCGGCGAGACTTTCGCCCTGATACCCTCTCACCATCGCCCGTGCCACGCAGGATCCCAGAAACGGATCCTCTCCGGCACCCTCGGCCACACGTCCCCACCGTGGATCGCGGCTTATGTCGACCATCGGGCTGTATGTCCAGTCTATGCCATCCGATGCGGCCTCTCTGGCCGCCAGACGGGCACTCTTCTCAATAGCCTCCATATCCCATGAGCAGGAAAGCGCCAGCGGGATCGGAAATATGGTCTGATAGCCGTGTATTACATCCAGTCCGAACATGAGCGGAATGCCCAGACGCGTCTCATTTACGGCAATATCCTGCAGCTCGCGAAGGGTGTGCACCCCCTTTACATTTAGTACCGCCCCGCAGTTGCCTCCGGCAATCTGGCGCCCAACATCAGTGCTCTTGGCGGCTCCGGTATTTATTTCACCGCCGGCCAGCAGATTCAGCTGCCCGAGTTTTTCTTCAACAGTCATTTTGCCGAGCAGATCATCGACGAACTCATTCATTTCGTTGTCTGTCTGCCTGGACGACGGCGAGCACGCTGCCGCGAGCATCCCCAGCACAGGTATCAGATATTTAAGTTTCATATAAGTAATTGTTCAATTCTATCGACTTGCTTCAGCGGGCTTTGCGGAAATAGCGGAGGGGATGGGGCGGAGTGGCGGGATGGAAGATGGAGGCATATTCCTGCAGGAGCAGATCGGGATGGAACGGGAACTCCTCGAAAAGGGGGACTTCCGCCGTATTCGCCACCCAGACGTTGTTCTGTTTGAAGGCCTTGAACTGCCCGTTGAGCAGATACACCGACTGTATGTCATCCAGAGTGAGGTTATGACCGAAACTGCGTATCAGCCACACATCGGCATCAGCGGCGCGCGCATATACCGACGAATAATCGAGCTGCAGCGAACCGCGGCTACGGTCTGTAGACCACGGATAACGTCCGCCGGCATCCTGTATCATCCTTGCCATATAACTCTTGCCACCGGGCACGAACCAATACCCGTCGGTAAGCATCTCGGTAAGCACAAGGGGCTTGTTTTCTTTTCCGGATACACCGGCCGCTATCCGGTCGTAATTGTCCCTTACCCGGCTGAATATGGAATCGGCCTCAGCTCCTCTCCCGTAAAGGCGCCCGAAGAAACGCATCCACTCGGCGCGTCCGAGCGGCGTGTCCTCCATATAGTCGGCACACTCTATCACCGGTATGCCGAGCCGGTCTATGATCCCGTAGCCTGCATTCTCAAACGGAGAGGCAAGCACCGCATCAGGTTTAAGAGCCACTACAAGCTCCTGGGATGGGGACTGCGACGAGCCTACATCCATTATCTCACCGCTCTTTATACGCGACACATACGGTTCCGTCGTGAAATATCCGCCATCGGCGACACCGGCCACCGCATCGGCAGCCCCAAGCTCGGCGAGCAATCCCGCATGCACTCCCGAATATACCAGACTGCGGCTCAGGGGCACATGAAGCCGCCGGTAACCGGGAGCCACACTGTCGGAAGGCGCGCCGGCGTCTGAGACAAGCAGATACTGCGCGAGCATCGCGGTTGTATCCCACGGATTCACCACATCCACACGCACACATCCGGGTATCCCGTCATCGTACATGCGCAACAGACGTGCGTAATGTGTGATGGAAGCCACCGAATCGGTGTCTGCTCCCTCTGCTTTCCCCTCTTTCTTCGGCGAACATCCGCTTACGCATGCCGCCAGAAGCGACAGCATGACAATAAACAGGCTTCCTGCCGGAGTAAAAGATGCCCTATATCCGTGGATTTTCATAATTTCAACAGTTTTCAAGAACTTTTGCTATAGCGAAATCAAGCATCGTATCATGCCCCTCGAGAGCCTTTACCGGATCAAGATCCACCGCACACCCCTCGGACGGCTCCACACCGAACTCCGTAAGATGCCCCTCGGGATCACGCACAGGCGAGGCTGAAAAACGCACTCCCCACCCGTTGGGAAGTTCCGACGAAAACGGCATACCCGACCCACCTCCGGTAGTGGCGCCCACAATGGTCACCCCCGGCACATATTTCATCACCGACACGAAATTATTCGCGGCCGAGAAGGTGGAGCGGTTGCACAGCACCACCACAGGTTTCCCCCAGCATATGCGTCCCGCCGGGGCCGGATCGAAATAGAAATCATATGGTTTCGAGAAGTCACCGTGTCCGGGACCCTCCTTGTGGCAGATACTTCCGGCCAGTGTGCGCTCCGTGATAAACCGGCGCACGAGTGTCTCCACATTCGTGATGGATCCTCCCCCGTTGTCGCGCACGTCGATGATAAGTCCCGAGGCTGTGGCGAGATACCCGAGCACCATGTCAAGGTTCCCCTCCCCTATTCCATAGCTGAAACTTGAATAATGCATGTATCCCACATTCTCCGGCAACATGGCATAGGTGATGCCGCCGACAGTGCGGAAATTGAAGTTCAGGTAATACTGTTCCACCAGACGCTTGTCGTAGTTCTGCGGATAGAGGCTCCACCACTCACGGTAATACGACACATCGAACGGCGCGCTCAGGTTCGTATGGCCGTCGCGCAACTCATCGAGCATCCGCTCGCACACCCCGAAAAGTTCCTCTTCCGTCATGCGGTCGGAGATCTGCGGGGCGTACCGGGCATGCACCTCGTCCCAGTCGATATCTTTCTGCTCGAAAAAGCAGTAATGCTCGTCGAGTATGGTCCACAATTGTTCGAAATTGCCTCGCGGACTGTCTGCGAACTCCTCTATGTCATGGCATGACACCAGAGCGGGAAGTATGCCTGCCATCAGGAGCATGCCGCATATAATATTTCTTATCGGAAGGTTCATCAGTAGGCGTAAATGAATTTGGCCGTATCTTCGGGGACACCTCTGCGCCGTGACACGGAGAACCAGTCGCCCGTGACACCGAGCACAAACGAATATGAGAAGATGCGTGTGGTTATATGGTTTACCTCAGTCGAGTAAATGCGCGAACGGAACCCTACCCTCAGCCGGGTGGTGGAGAAATCAAGGTCGGCGGTCACCAGATTGTCCCATCTGAAGAAATCGCCCGGCCACGCGCAGTGCAGGAGTCCGTGACGGTTTCCGAGATACATTTCGTAGTACAGCTCGTCATATTCCGGCGAAAAAAACATGCCCACAAGCGGCAGTGTAGTCTGCCAGCGCAGCATCACCGGCATGCGCCCCAGAGTGAAATACCAGGTAGCCCATCCGGTAAGGTTTGCTGTAATGTCGGCCTTCGCCGCCGCGGGATTATTGCCGTTGCGGCTGTTGTATACGCCCCCGATGTCAGCGCCGGCCGAACCGCCGGCTGCCACAGTAAAGCGGTACGGCAACCTCCACACATGCAGCATGCCCCACCGGGCATAAAGATTGGCATAAAGCATGCTGCTGTTGCCCGCCTGGTTCTCGGTATCGCTGAACTCCACACCCACATGCAGCTGCTGCCGCCATGCTTCCGGGCTGAACTTCATGGCCTGGAGGCGCTCATATTCGAATGACACGTTCCACCCGGTATATTTCAACGGGCTAAGATACGTGTCGGCCACATGAGCGGATCCGGCATCAAGCATCCACGACGAGTTGACCGGCCGTATTATCTCCTCTCCGGCCGCGGTCTGGCCGCCGCAGCGGAATGTGGCGGCGCAGAGCGCCAACAGCGATGTTATTATAAGTTTATACGACATGCATGTTCAGAATAAGCGTTCCTGCCCTGTTATCTGGTCGCGCACCTCCTCGTCAGAAAGTTCCTCTCTCTCCACCGGTTCCTCCTCCACGTTTTCGGTCTGCCCCTCGGCCTCCTCCATGTTCTCGCGTTCCGCGGCTGCCTCGTTAGGCTCGATCTCCTCCACGGAAGCAAGCGTCCATGTTGTCAGTCGCTTGCCTTTGGCCTTGAAAGATTTCACACCTATGAATTCGGCGGCGTCTATCTCCATCGGTTCGCGGAAACTGTCGTTCCCCCCGAATGTGACACGGAAACGTGCTCCCGGTGTGTCGGTAAGCAGGATCATGCCGGAAGCTTCGTTCTCCCCGATGAAGCGCTGATGCTTTGCCGACGGCTCGAACGGGAACCGCTTGATATACGGGTAGCCCTGGTCGGCGTCATTGAGAATGGCGGTCCACACATGTCCGGGACGGAACTTCTCTATCCTCAGCAGATTGTCCTCATAGTGGTTGGCCGCGTCGAAAGAGGTGAGGTAATACTCCCCGCTCTTTGTGATCACGAGCACTTTGTCTTCCCCGAGAAACTCGCCGAGATAGTTGCCGCGACCATCATAGTTCAGACGCAGCACGTCGGGATCGAACCACACCTTGCGTCCTCCGAGTGTGGAGGTGCCCTTCTCCTTGAGCGAGAAACGGTGCACTTCGTTGCGGGTCACTATATTTCCCTGGCTCTGCTTCCCCTTGATTCCGAGCTCGCCGAAATCCACATCCAGCTGCAGCGTCTTGAGGCGGGGTTTCGGCTTGAGGGTCACCTTCACCACCTCGGCCTCGCCGTTCGGATTGGCAGAGAACCAGCATATGCGCGATCCCGGTTTCCCTTGCGTGAGATTATAGACCTTGTCGCGGGTTATTCCGGTCACGGCGAAGCGTTTCATGTAATATGTGCCGCCGCGGCCGTCCTGGTATATCACGTTGTATATGGTGCGTGTGTCGTTTTTGGAGAACAGTCCTATATGGCGTATATTCTTGTCAACAAACAGTTTCTCGGCCACGCGCACCACCTTGTATGTGCCATCGTTGTAGAATATTATCACATCGTTGAGCATCGAGCAGTTGAACAGCGGCTCATCTTTCTTGAGCGCGGTGCCGATAAAGCCCTCCTCACGGTTGAAATACAGTTTCTCGTTGGCCTCGGCCACACGCGACGCCTCAATGCTGTCGAAACCGCGTATGACAGTGCGGCGCGGATAACGCGCGCCATATGTCTCCTTGAGATGTGTGAACCAGTCGATGGTCACCTCGGTCATGGAGGCGAGTTTGCGCTCGAAATCGGCGATACGCTCGTTGTAGAGCGCTATCTGGCGGTCAGCCTCGTCGGAGTTGAATTTCAGTATGCGCTTCATGCGTATCTCCAGAAGCCGTTTGAGATCGTCGTCCGTCACTTCCCGCACCAGTTGATCCAGGAATGGCTCGAACCGTTTGTGCAGATGTGCCAGCACAGCCTCCAGGTTCTCCCCCTGTTCGAATTCGCGGTCCTTGTAGATACGCTCCTCGATGAAGATACGCTCAAGGGAGGCGAAATTCAGCTGTTCCTTCACCTCATCAAGCTTTATCTGCAGCTCGCGGCGCAGAAGCTCGCGGGTGCGGTCGGCGCTGTGGCGCAGAAGCTCGCTAACGGTGAGAAAATGGGGCTTGTTGTCGCGGATCACACAGCAGTTGGGCGAGATAGCCACCTCGCAGTCGGTGAAAGCATACAGCGCGTCGATCGCCTTGTCGCTCGATGTGCCCGGGAGCAGATGCACCACTATGTTGGCCTGCTCGGCGGTGTTGTCATCAACCTTGCGTATCTTTATCTTCCCCTTCTCGAAAGCCTTGAGTATGGAGGCTATGACCACACTCGTGGTCTTGCCATACGGTATCTCGGTTATGGCGAGGGTCTTGTTGTCTATCTTCTCTATCTTGGCCCTGACTTTCACAACTCCGCCGCGCTCGCCGTCGTTATAGCGGCTCACATCTATGAAACCTCCGGTGGAGAAATCGGGATAAAGCGTGAATTCCTCCCCTTTCAGATATGCGACGGCGGCATCGAGAAGCTCGTTGAAATTGTGCGGCAGGATCTTGGATGAGAGGCCGACGGCAATACCTTCCACACCCTGGAACAGCAGCAGAGGGAACTTCACCGGAAGCGACACAGGCTCGTCGTTGCGCCCGTCGTAGGAGGGAACCCATTCGGTGATCTTGGCATTGTACAGTGTCTCGAGCGCGAACGCCGACAGACGCGCCTCTATGTAACGTCCGGCGGCTGCATCGTCGCCGGTAAGCACGTTGCCCCAGTTTCCCTGGGTGTCCACAAGCAGCTCCTTCTGTCCGAGTTGCACAAGGGCGTCCTTTATCGAGGCGTCGCCATGGGGGTGATACTGCATAGTGCTTCCCACGATATTGGCCACCTTGTTGAAACGTCCGTCGTCAAGGCTTTTCATCGTGTGAAGGATACGGCGCTGCACCGGTTTCAGTCCATCGTCGATATGAGGCACCGCACGTTCGAGAATCACATATGAGGCATAGTCGAGAAACCAGTTGCGGTACATGCCGCCAAGCCTCAGTTTCGCCGCCTCGGTGCCTATGGTTGGGGGAAGCACTTCCACCTCCTCTTCCACTTCCGAGGCCACCTCATCCATTTCAGGGGTGATCTCCTCAGCGTGATCGGAAATCTCTGTAATATTGTTCTCTGTGACTGTCGCCTCTTCCTGTTTTTCTGTTCCGGTATCGTCTATGGTATTGTTCTGATCTTTTGTCATCGCGTCGTTCAGGGTCTATGCGTATTTCTGCAAAATTAGCATTTTTTTTTTACATCATAAACCTGCGACACCACTTTAATCCTTATAAACCGGTCACCGGACCGGGAACTGGCGGCGGTATCCCGAAGGTGGCACTTCGGTTTTGCTTCCGCGGCGCTTGATCACCGGCACACCGAAAAATCCGCGCTCCACAGGGAACGCCAGCGTATCTCCCCTGCGCACTCTGTTGTACTCTTTCAGCGTGGCCGACATCTCTTTTATCCTGCCGTCGGGAAGCCCCACTCCGATATAATATACTTTATAAGCCTCACCCTGCGCATACCTGTTGCGTCCTATCCGCCGCGAGCGGTGGCGGGTCTTGGTATACTTGCTCTCCACAGTCACATATTCTGTATGCTCGGTATCCTTGTCGGCAAACGCATAATTGACCGCATAGAATATGCACAGGAACAATCCGGTGGCAAACACCACATGGCACAGTCCGTTCAACAGCGCGTTCTCCACTCTTGTGAGCCATATCCACTTCTTCCAGAAAACCGCGCCGGAAACCAACGCCATCACTACTGCCACGGCCGCCGGTATCCACCACTCTACAATCGTCTCCCCGTGCAGCCCCATCGCACACCCGTAAAAAACAAGCGTGAGCAACACCACAGCCCCTATGGCGATACTTCTCCCCACATCCCGTCTTGTCACTTTTCCCATAATGATTTCCTGACTTTTTAAAATCGCTGCAAATGTAGCGATTTTCCACCGGAAAGCGGCAGGTGCTGAAAAAAAGCCTACACCCCGGCGCTATCCTACTTTTAGGATAAGGGCGCGGCATGCCCGCACGAGCTGAGGGCAAACACCTTTTACAGCTCCCCTCACCCGATATTCCGCTGAGTCATCCGGCCCGGTACGGCGCTGCGTCCGTTATCATTATTCCCCGGAATATTCATCTCCGCACTGTTAAATTCTCCTAAATATGGGTATTTTACATCATTTCGATTGGCAATAACTTTGCACCCAAAATCCGAAATAGATGTACAGTTTCAAAACACTTTTCATTGCGTGCGGTCTTCTGGCCGGCGCGGCGACAGCCAATGCCAACGGTGTCGCGGAAGAAAATCCTACCGCTTCAAAAGCTCCGCAAAAACGGGATTTCATATCGCGGCTCAGCCTAGGCGGATACGGGGAAGCCGCCTATACCCGGAATTTTTTCAGCGACAATGTAAACCGCTACAGCCATGCCGCCGACTACCGCAATGCCCCGAGCCACGGAAGATTCGACATACCGCATGTGGTGGTGATGCTCGGATATGACTTCGGCAAAGGCTGGTCCTTCGGATCGGAAATCGAGTTTGAGCACGGAGGCACTGAAAGCGCCGTAGAGATCGAGCAGGAGGAAGTGGGTGAATTCGAGAAAGAGATAGAGCGTGGCGGAGAGGTGGCGCTGGAACAGTTCTGGATCCAGAAAACATTTTTTCCGCAGCTCAACATACGTGCGGGACATATGGTGGTACCTGTTGGCGAGACCAACATGCACCATCTCCCCACCGAATTCTTCACCGTCTACCGTCCCGAGGGGGAAAACGAGATCATGCCCTGCACATGGCACCAGACCGGCATCGAGCTTTGGGGACGTGCCGGAGCCTGGAGATATGAGGCCATGTTCCTTGCCGGCCTCAACTCGCTCAATTTCTCAAAGGACCGATGGATCAACGGAGGTGCGGCGAGCGCGTTCGAATTCTCTCCCGCCAACAAATATGCCGTGGCCGCACGCATTGACAACTACTCCGTCAAAGGTCTGAGACTTAGCGTAAGCGGATACTACGGACACTCGTTCAACAACACCCTCATGGCCGACAATGGCAGATACAAGAATGTGAAAGGAGCCGTGGCCATAGGCTCTTTCGGCTTCGACTACAGGAACTCGGGATGGATCTGGAGAGGCAACCTCGACTACGGCCATCTGTCTGACGCGGAGACCATCTCGGCATACAACAGGGGGCAATCCTCGTCGTCGCCATACAAACGCACTCATGTGGGCAAAGGAGCATGGGCCGCAGGCACCGAGGCCGGATACGACATAATGCGGCTCTTCAGCGACCGTGCAGACAGCGGCAGCCACCTCTACCTCTTCGGCAGATATGAGTATTACGACGCATATATCCCCACACCGGCCGCGCCCTCATACACCTGGACGGAAAGACACCGCATAGCTGCCGGCATCAATTATTTCCCCCTGAAACAGATCGTCATAAAGGCGGAATTCTCCGAACGCTTCCTCAAAAGCGGATATAACAACGAGCCATCGGTATCCGTCGGTGTGGCATATGCGGGCTTTTTCCTCTGATGACCACACATGACACGACACAGAACAACAAGAAACTTATACATATGATCAGAAAATTTTTACCTTTCGCGGCGGTCGCCATCATGACTGTTTCATGCAGCGACAACGACGCACCTGACACCCCCGCGGCAAACGGGAAAGACGCCACATTCGAGGCTATCGCCAGACAATATCTCGCAAACACTGTGAACGTCACCTACAGCAACCTCGCCGACAACGCCGAGCAACTTGTGGAGGATCTGAAGCGCGTACAGGCCGACAAATCCGACGCCAATATCCGGAAGGCATGCGAGTCCTTCCTCGAGGCACGCAAATGGTGGGAACGCAGCGAAGCGTTCCTGTATGGCGCGGCTGCCGACTTCGGCATCGACCCGCATATCGACTCCTGGCCTCTCGACCGTGCCGGACTCGTGGCAGAGATGTCAAATGCCGGCCATATAGCATCGCTCGCCGCAGAGGACGGGGATGCCTGGGCAGGCGCGCACCTCGGTCCGGAACTCCTCGGTTTCCACGGAATAGAATATATCATCTTCGCCGCGGGTGCCCCCAAGGCGGCTTCGTCTATTCCTGACAACGAACTGACATACGCGATCGCCGTGGCAGGTGACCTCCGCAACAAGACATATCAGCTCGAACTCTCATGGGGCGGGGAAGAGGCCGTCAGCAGCGACCGCCTGGCCAAAGTCGACGAGGAGCTCGAATGGCCCTACACCGTCGCCAATTCAGGGGTAAGCTACACCGATAACATGCTCAACGCGGGCAAAGCGGGAAGCACATACCGCACATGGACACACGCCATGGAGGCTATCATCGACGGCTGCATGGATATCGCCGACGAGGTTGGCACACAGAAAATCGGCAAACCGCATACCGGCGAGGATGTGAACTACATAGAGTCGCCCTACAGCTACAAGTCGATCACTGACTTCCACGACAACATGATAAGCATTGAAAACGCTTATATGGGAGGCATACCCGAACGCCGCGACGAGGCCAAGTCGCTCCACGCCTACATAATGTCGGTCAATCCCGCCCTCGACACCAGACTTACCGCCGCCATCAGAAACGCACAGGACAAGATAGCCGCTATGCAGGCTCCCTTCGTGCTGTACTACACACATTCTTCGGCACGCGAGGCCATGGATGCATGCCGCGACCTTTCCGACGCACTCACGGAAGTGAAACTGCAACTGTCAAAATAACTCCCGACACATAAAACCAAAGGCATATGAGATACAGACATCTCCTGTTTATTGCCCCGGTGATCATCATCGCTGCCGCCTGCAGCGATGATGATCAGGCATGGAACAGCTGCGGCACCGGAAACGACACTGCCGAACTCAGCGAGGAATACTATTCCGGAGGCCGTCTCGGCACCACATTCAACACCACGGCCTCAGCTTTCGAGGATCCCACACCGGCGGTGGAGGCGGCCGGCATGACAGACCGCTTCAAATATGGCGAGATATTCTTCGAGCGCGCATACAACCAGAGCACGAAACCGTTCAACGGACTGGGACCGCTCTACATACGCTCGTCATGCATCGCATGCCATCCCGGATACGGCCATGGCAAGAGAATGGACCGTTACCGCGCCAACGACTGGGGCAACGGCTACCTGCTGGTGCTTACCGACAAGACCGACACCTATCTGTCATCGCTCACAGGCATGCCACAGACAAAGGCCGTAGAGCCATTCAAGGCGCCGCTCGACGAGGAGAAGGTAGTTATCGACTGGCTCCCTTACACCGACGACTGGGGAAATACATTCCCCGACGGAGAAACATATTCACTGATATATCCCGAGGTCAGCATCCCGCGCGACGCTTTCTATGTGCCCCTTGAGGTGGGAGGCAAGCCGATGGATTATTCCGATCTGGTGGTGCGCCTGGAATCCACCATCGGCATCTACGGCACAGGACTGCTTGACGCCATCGACGACGACGATCTCAAGGCGCAGTATGCACTTGAGGAAAGGCTCGGGGCACGCATAAACCCCGCCATCTTCCAGAACGGCGAGTGGACAAGCCTCTATGGGAAAACCACCCACCCCAAACGCTTCACATATGCGCTCAGCCGCGGGCCGCTGCAGGATGCCGCCGGCGCCAACGCCATATGGAACATCACCAATGTCACACGCAGCGACAGGCGCTACCACTACATGACAGAGACATACGCGAAAACCGCTGCAAACGATCCCGACGTACAGGCCAAGTTCTATACCTGTTTCCCCGACCGGAACAGGACCGGAAATGTGGCCGACGACATTTACAGCTATCTGATGGACAAGCAGCTCCCGGTGGAAATGACAGACGAGGACTATGTGGATTTCATGATCTGGCACCGCGGACTTGCCGTACCCGCCGCACGCGACCTCGACAATCCCCAGGTGCAGAGAGGCAAGGAACTTTTCAGTAAAATAGGATGCGCCACCTGCCACCGCCCGTCATGGACCACCGGTGAAGACAAATTCACCGATCCCAACGGATTCTTCGCCGACGCCGACGCCAGACTGCCCCGTTATCCCCACCAGAAAATATGGCCTTACACAGACATGGTGCAGCACCGCCTTGAAATGATCAACGACATACGCACCGGATGGTGCCGCACCACACCGCTCTGGGGACGCGGACTATCGGCCATATGCTCAGGACACACCGACAGGCTGCACGACTGCCGTGCGCGCAACACCATGGAGGCTGTAATGTGGCACGGTTCCGCCACCTCCGACGCCCGCAAATCGGTAGAGAACTTCCGCAATCTTTCAAAGAGCGACCGCGATGCAGTGATCCGCTTCATCGACTCGATCTGATCTCCTGACAAAACCCGCACCTCAAGTGAACACACGCACATCGCGCAACATATCATTCGGCTTGCTCGCTGCCGTGGCCGCCATACTCGCGGGCATGACAGCGGGTATCCGTTTCGGATGGCCTGACACCGTCTATACCTCCTGGCCTATGACAGTCCTGTGGGGGTGCACAGCTGTGGCCGCCACCATACTGATCATCCGCACCCGCCTGTACCGGCGCCCGGTCACGGCCGCCATACATCTGGGTCTGCTTATGATACTTGCCGGAGCCTATGTCACCCATTTTTATGGCGTGGACGGCTCGATGCATCTGCGCGTGGGCGATCCCCCCTCCCTGACGGTCTCACTGTCAGACGGCGCGGAAGCAGAGCTTCCGACGGGGGGGACGCTCGACGGACTCGAGATCGCCACATACCCCGGCACAGACACACCCCGCGATTATATCTGCAAACTCAGCAGCCGGGATGATACCATCGGAGTCTCGATGAACAGTCCGGCCGCACTGTGCGGATACACTTTCACCATCAGCAGCCATGACAGCGACAGCATGGGAGCCACGTTCATGGTAAGCCGCGATCCGGCAGGCACCGGCATCACCTATGCGGGTTACCTTATTCTCGCGTTGTCCCTGGCCGGATATTTTCTGGTGAAGGACACCTCATGGCGACAGTCGCTGAGGAAACTGTCACTTGTGTTGTGCGTGCTTGCCGTAACACCGGCAAGTGCTGACGTTTCCGAGGCATTTGCCACCGGGTTCGGCAGAATACCGGTATGCTACAACGGGCGCATATGTCCCGTCTCCACGCTCGCGGCCGATTTTACCCGCACTCTTACGGGAGGATCCGCGTCGTTCCGTGGAAACAGTGCGGAGAGGGTACTCGCGGGATTCCTTTTCGACTTCGGAGAATGGAAACGGCGCCCGGTCATACGGATCAAGGACAAAGAGCTGCGGCGCATGCTTCAGATTGATGGGGAATATGCCTCATACGAACAGTTTTACCGTGGTGTCTCCTCAGGCACACCTGATCCGGACGATCCCGGCGACCAGACAAGGTTCGCGCAGGATCTGGACCGCTTCGAGGCTGTCAACATGCTTGTCAGCGGGGAGTCGCTCAAGATATTTCCGGTCAGGAACGACGACGGATCCATAAGGTGGTACTCCCCCACCGACCGTCTGCCCGCCAGTCTCGACAATGACCGGTGGATATTTATCCGCAAATATCTCGGCATGCTCAACGAGCAGGTGCAACGCAGAGACCCTGCGCAACAGCGCCATCTTCTCTCGGCCATAAAAAAATACCAGTCGCAGGTTGTCGGGGAGGAGATGCCGGGAGAAAACATGTTCAGGGCTGAACGCATCTACAACTGTCTGTCATCACAGCGGTGGATGCCCGCATCTGTGGTCACGGCCGGGATGCTGCTGTTCATCCTCATGCTCATCAAAGAGAAGACCGGCCGCATTTTCAGAACCGCCGGAGTGGCATGCGCGCTTGCCATAGCCCTGCTCCTCAGCGTTCTCATCGCATTGCGATGGATCATCGGGGGCCATGTGCCCGTTTCCAACGGTTACGAAACCATGATGTTTCTCGCATGGATACTCGCCGTCATATCGGTTGCGTGTTTCCGCATAGCGCCCGTTTTGCCCCTTGGGATTGTGGCGTCAGGACTGGCATGGAGTGTAGCCCGCATCGGCGGCTCCGGAGCATCGGTCACAGGGCTTTCCCCGGTATTGTCATCTCCTCTGCTCAGCCTTCATGTGGCTCTCGTAATGCTGTCGTACGCGCTGTTCCTGCTCATGGCGCTGACAGGAGTCGCCGGACTGGTAAAAACCGGCTCGCGCCGTCAGCTCTCGGCACTCGTAAACGTAATGCTCTATCCTGCCACGGCACTTCTCGCACTGGGAATATTCACCGGAGCCGTATGGGCCGACATGTCGTGGGGACGTTACTGGGGGTGGGATCCCAAAGAGGTATGGGCACTCATTACGTTGCTTGTATATTCGTTTCCCCTCCACAGC
>CADFRV010000013.1 GCA_902836725.1 Muribaculaceae bacterium | reverse complement strand
TCATAATATATATCTCTTGATTTCAGCGGGATAGTCCGGCCGTTATTCGTCGCGGTTATCCGGACAATTATTTAACAAAAAGTGTGCCGGAAAAGATGACCGACACACATTTTATAATCATGTTCTCTTGTTTTATTTACTGTGATGCGCCTGAAAGTGTCATTGCGCGTTTTCTGCCGCCCTGCGGCTGCGTAGGCGCTGATGCTGTTTGAGCATATCGCGCTGAAATTGTTTTTCCACGCTTTTCAATTCAAAAAGCTGCTTTTTATTGAGCACATTCTTGAATTTCTCCATGTAGGTTCTCTCAATCTGTGCCTGGTTTACTTTGGCGTCATACATCGCCTCGGTAGCTTTTTCATACTCCAGGTCGGAAGCGTCGGCGGCATCGGCGATGCGGCGTTCCATCGTGCGTGCGTCCTCGTCAATGCGGTTTATCTGCTCCTCCATCTCGTCATAGATGGGGAAAAACTTATTCTGCTGCTCTTTGGAAAGATCGAGTTCTTTTGTAAAATAAGTGCGCCGGTACTGCCTGATCTCGCTCATCCACTGGTCACGGTCAGGGCGATCCTGTGCCATTGCCGGAAAAGCCGACGCGAGCACACAGACCAGAAGCATCAGAAACAGCTCTCTCTTTTTCATAAAACCTTTACTGATTATATTAAGCGACTTTTTAACTAATTCCGGCAATCCGGTTCTTCTGCCAGTATCGGTCATCTGTACTGATCCAGAACCAGGCTGTCGACCTCTATGAAGTCATCCACACCGATGCTGTCGTCATACATCTCATCGAAAATCTCATTCTGGTTGATCTCGTCGATAAAATGGTCATACACGAAATTATCATCACTGAGAGCCTCAGTGAGAATTTTGTTATTATCTATCGAAAGATCTACGGGAGAGGTGCTCATGAGAGTGAACATCTTCAGCATACACCATATGCCTGCGAACATGGCAGCCATGTAGACAAACGGCCTTACCCGTTCCCAAAAGGTTTTTGGAGCAAGGACACGCGTGTTTTCCGCATCCGGATTCTCCGGAAGCTCCGCCTGCATGCGACGGGCGAAATCCTCGAAGAAGCCTTCCGGCACCGTCATACCGTCGCGGCGCCCTATTCTGTCCAATATGTTGTTATCCTTATCTTTCATGCTTTATTTACAAAGTCCTGAAAATTTCTGTAACAAGAGGCTTCATTGATTTTAATTCCTCATGTATTATTTCTGACTTTTCATCATAGGCAAGGTTTAACCGTCCTCTGCATTTTTAATCAAAAATTTAACTCCGCATATACATATCTTTCAGTTAACTTCACCGAGTATTTTCTCTATTTTTTTGACTGCCAGATGATAAGACGCCTTCAACGCTCCCACTGACGTGCCCAGGATTTCCGACATCTGCTCATACTTCATATCGTCATAATATTTCATATTGAACACCATCCTTTGTTTCTCCGGAAGCGAGGCCACGGCCTTTCTCAGCTTCAGGGCCAGCTCGTCTCCGTCGATCCACTCGTCGGCCTCGATCAGGTTCACAAGATGGCTTTCCTCATCGTCAAGGCTCAGATTCAGGCGCTTGCGTTCTCGCGCCAGAAACGTTATGCTCTCGTTGAGAGCTATTTTGTATAGCCATGTCGACAGCTTGGCTTCCCCCCGGAAATTCTCTATGTTCTGCCAGGCTTTGAGAAATGTGTTCTGAAGCACATCCGACGCATCGTCGTGGCTCTCCACCATGCGGCGGATCTGCCAGTATAATGGCTCGGAATACTCGCGCATAACCTCATTAAACGCCTGGCGACAGCTTTCAGGCTGCCGCAAACGCTCTATCAATATGGGATTCTCCTGTGGGATCTCTCGGCTCACAAACAAACGTAGTAATTGATACCATCAAATTTACCGCTTTTTTTTGATTATCTCCCCCACCGGACGCCTTTTTTAATTTTTATTACGATTTTAACACTTCTTTTCTACCGGAGAGAGTGCAACCGGCTGCTCCTGACGCCCTACACATGCGCCGGTAACGATTTTTTTCCTAACTTTGCATCCGGATTAATAACACGCCGGATTTTCCAGGCCATTGCCGGGACAGACCGTGGCGTCAACGGTTTTCAGGTACTAAACAGACCATCTATTGTCACTCAGACCACTCCACATAATATTGCTGTCACTCCTGACGTCAGCACCTTTCCGCGCCCCTCATGCGTGTGGAGAGGCGGTGCAGTCTGAGTTCGCGGATACCGTAATGGTGCTCCCGCAGGTATCCGTAACCGCCATCAAAGGGGGGCCGGACGCTGAAAAAGCCGAGACTGTAACCACCCTTGACCGACGGGAGATAGAGCGGCTGAACATAGTGAACATCAAACAGGTCAGCGAGATCGTACCTAACTTCTACATGCCGCAGTATGGTTCGAGAATGACCTCCTCGGTATATGTGCGCGGACTTGGAACCCGCATAGACCAGCCTGTAGTAGGGCTCAACATCGACAATGTGCCTCTGCTTAACAAAGACAATTTCGATTTCGATATGGCCGATATCGAGCGTATCGAGATATTGCGCGGTCCGCAGAACATACTCTACGGACGAAACACTATGGGTGGCCTCATAAACATCCACACTCTTTCCCCGTTTACTTTCGAAGGTATCAGAGTTCTGGCCGAATATGCTTCGCACAACAGTTACAAAGGCTCGCTCGGCCTCTACAGGCGACTCTCACACCGCATAGGAATGTCGCTCAATGCCTACGCCACAGGCACCGACGGCTATTTCAGAAATGAATACAACAACTCGCATGTGGGCCGCGAACGCCAGTGGAGCGGCCGATGGAAAACGATATACCGCGCCGGCGACAGCTTCATCATAGAAAACACAGCGTCGCTGTCCCATTCCCTCCAGAACGGATACCCCTACAAATCTGTAAAGACATCGCAGATCGCCTACAACGACACCTGCTTCTACAAACGCCTGACCGTAACCGACGGTCTGACGCTTAACGGGCGTACAGGCAATGTGAACCTGTCAGGGATCGCCAGTTTTCAGTATATCAACGACAACATGACGCTCGATCAGGATTTCCTGCCGCTCGACTATTTCACCCTCACCCAAAAACGCCATGA
Organism: Muribaculaceae bacterium; assembly: GCA_902836725.1. GTDB lineage: Bacteria > Bacteroidota > Bacteroidia > Bacteroidales > Muribaculaceae > UBA7173. The sequence continues at coordinate 15,092 of CADFRV010000013.1, read as the reverse complement.
ATGGGCTTTCACCGCCGATTTCGTGGCCAAAAGCAATCCCTGCAAACATTACAGATGGCTCGTCGGAGCTTTCGGATATCTGAGACGATCGCACATGAGCGCTCCTGTTACATTTTTCGATTACGGCCTCACCCATCTGATCGAAGAGAACGCCAACAAGATCAATCCGCAGTACCCGCTCAGATGGGATAACCGCGAGCTATACCTCGGCAGCGACTTTACCATGCCGTCGGCGGGAGGATCGTTCTATCACGAAAGCACAGCCTCCATCGGCCGGTTTACCGCCTCTCTGGGACTGCGCTGGGACTGGGAACGTGCCGAAATACAATATCACAGCGACTCCGAGTCCACATACTCAGTATACCATATCACCGACACGGGGGAAGAGATCTACTCTCCCGCGATACCGGTCAGCGTGCACGAATCAGGCACACTGTCGAAAACATTCGCCCAACTGCTCCCCAAGCTCACACTGAGCTATACGCTACCGTCCGACAAAGGGAATGTATTCCTGTCATTTACCAAAGGATACAAGGCAGGAGGATACAACACCCAGATGTTCAGCGATGTGCTGCAGCAGCGCATCATGGCGAAAGTGGGACTTGACCAACGGTACGACATAAACGACATAATCAGCTACAATCCTGAAAAGACCTGGAATTACGAGATCGGCACACATCTCAATCTCGTAGACGGCAAGCTCGATGTGGATGCCACACTATTCTGGATAGAATGCCGCGATCAGCAGCTCACCATGTTCCCGGAAGGATCTGTGACAGGGCGCGTCATGGCAAACGCCGGAAAGTCCCGCTCACGCGGAGCCGAAATATCGGCTGTATGCAAGCTGACCGACGAACTTACCGCGCGCATGGCCTACGGTTTCACAGACGCCCGTTTCACAGACTTCAACAACGGCCGCAAGAACTACAGCGGATGCCACGTGCCCTATGCTCCGGTCAACACAATATTCGCCGGCGTAAGCTATACACATGATTTCAGATCAGGATTCATACAGCGCCTGAGCGCCGACATAAACTGCCGCGGGATCGGTAAAATTTACTGGGACGAGGCAAACACGCTCTCACAGCCGTTCTATGCCATCGCCGACGCCTCTGTCAGGGCATGGCACGGCGATTTTTCCGCGGAACTGTGGATCAACAATTTCACAGCCACACAATATGCCACGTTCTATTTCGTTTCTATAGGAAACGCCTTTCTGCAGCAAGGGAACGGCATGCAGCTCGGCCTGACACTGCGTTACGACCTCCCGCTGTTCTGACATAATATACCACGACAATAATTTATAACCTGTTATGAAAATAAAATTACTATCAGCCGCATGCGCTCTCTTCGCGCTGACTGCCATGTCCTCCTGCAGTGAAACAGAAGTGACCAACGAGAATCTGAAACCGATATATTACATCCCCGGGGCGGCTTCATCCAACTTTGTAGCCGTACAGAAGGTAGGCACCGATACCTGGACCTATTATCCCGGCATAGACTATACGCTTGTCTTTGACGAAAACGACAACACCTGCACCATACAGCTCGTAAGCCTTCAGTTTGCAGCAGACAAGAAGGAGACTATGGTATTCGGATATATACCGCGCACGACGTTCCGCGACCCGATGGTTAAAGGTGTGGACAACCCCACCTCGTTCCAGCTCTCATCAGGCTCGACATCGACATATACCATCAGCGACCTTAAAGTGACATGCCTCCTTGACGAGGAGCGCACTTTCGGCTACACCGAAGAAGACGGCAAGCTCACACCCACAAAAGTCGGGGCACAGAATTCCATCTCCTTCACTATCGACAACCAGTATCGCGTGCGTGTGATACAGAATAAGAACTATTTTTACGGAACCACGATCTCTACCTGCAGTTCCGGCGATTTTGACGCATTCTCTACCAAGAAGGCCAAGTACTGCGTTTCGCTCGACTACCGCACACAGATAGCGCTTATGACAATAGAGAACGCGCAGTTCGTAACCGGTATGCCCGAAGGCATCACTATGGAATTCCCAGGCATCAATTTCGCCTTGAGCGACAACGGATTCACCCTCAACTGCGACCAGCTGATCCCGCGTGCGAACAACCGGCCTTTCCAGGCATATGAGGTAACCGGCCTGCGTGGAAATGTAACTACAGCCCAGACCTTCGACCTCAGCTTCACCTGCCCCCACGTGCCTATCCCAATGACAAGCACAGACACCTACATGTTCAATGTAACCGTCGACGCCAACTACTCTCTCACAGCAAGATAAACAATACCGTTTAATTAACATACATGCGATGTGCCTGCCGTTTTCCGGGGCACATCGCATTTTCAATTAAAAAAATCTACTCCCGTGTGGATTCTTTGCGCCCTCCTTTCGGCACTGTGCCTGGGATTTTATGACATATTCAAGAAGCTCTCTGTAAAAAGTAACAATGTGACAGTGGTGCTGATGCTCAACACCGTGTTCCAGACCCTGTTCATGTCTCCGGTAATCATAGGAGGAGCTCTTGAAGGGAACTACGGATTCGGAAACACCGCCGAAGGGCATCTGCTCATTCTGGTGAAAGCCGTGATCGTGCTGTCGTCATGGCTTCTGGGGTATTTCGCCATAAAACATCTGCCCCTCACTATACAGGGACCCATCAACGCAAGCCGTCCCGTGATGGTGCTCGTGGGCGCACTGCTGATCTTCGGCGAGCGCCTCAACCTCATACAGTGGTGCGGCATCCTGCTCGGGTTCGCGTCGCTCTACTTCATATCGCGCATCGGAAGCCGCGAAGGCTTTTCGTTCAAACATTCCCGGTGGCTATGGATGGCCATAGGCGCCACAGTTTTCGGCGCCATAAGCGCGCTTTACGACAAATACCTCCTCCGGTTCTATCTTCCGCTTGAGGTACAGGCATGGTACTCGCTGTACCAGTGTATAATAATGACGGCGACGCTGCTGTTGCTGCGCCGCCTGTCTCCTGCCGCATCGTCCGAAGGGGGAAAATTCCACTGGACATGGGCGATACCTTTCATTTCTGTTTTCCTTACCGTAGCGGATCTGGCCTACTTCTTCTCGCTATCTATGGACGGCTCCATGATATCCATTGTATCGATGGTGCGCCGCGGAAGCGTGATCGTGCCGTTCCTTTACGGAGTGTTTATCCTGCATGAGCGTAATGTGCGCGCCAAAGTCATCGACCTCGGGGTGCTTCTGGTCTCGCTCCTGTTGCTTGTGCTCGGCTCGCGATAATAATGCCGAGTGTCAGCGAAGTCTGTCGGCAGCCTTGAGCAGTTTCTCGTCATGGCTTATGCCGCGATACGCCAACAGAGCGAATACAAGCGCCGCAAGGAGCAGGAATATGCTGCCAAGCCATTCGATGCCTCCGTATACATTGTTCCAGTTGTAGAGAAGCAGCCCTTCGGTAGCCATTATCACCACGATCAGCAGCATGGATATGAGGGTAAGCGTCTTCTGCCTCCTGGTGTTCTTGTACATGAAGATAGAAAGAAACAGAAGGAGCGCCACCACGATATTCACCACCATGAACACCGGCACATCCACCGGACGCATCAGCGTCACTGAATTCGGATCATTCATTTCCCCGGGCACACATGCCATAGGAATGCAGCAGAACACTGCCACTAAAACCGTGGCTACAAGGAGCCACACCGATTGCCATCTCTGAATTACCATATAAGTAACAATTCAAAATTATTTTATTTACCGTTTTTGTTTAATATACATATCGCTGTACCGGGCATTGCCGCCCGTGCCGCTCAATTGCGGTCCTCATAAAGTATCGCGTCCGTCAGAAGAGGCACAAGATCCGGATCCACTCCTATGCGCCTTAGGTATTTTGCATCCTGGCGCATATCGGCGATAAAACCGTCGACAGCCTCCTTGCGCGCAGTACCGGTGCCGTCACCTCCTGCAGTGCGTGCCGAGATGTTCAATGAATAGAAGTTCATGGCTTCATGGAAATTGCCTTCGGCGAGTTTCAGATGCCCCATGTTCATATAATCCTCCGGCGCGGGAACTGTCTCCGAGAGCACTCTCTCATAATATCTGGCCGACTGGGCAAAATCACCGGCCATCAGCAGGCACCACGCGAGCGGACGCAGCGCCTTGCCCGATTTGCTGTCAAGATACTCGCTTTTGAAATATGCCGCCACAGCCTCGTCATACCGTTCCAGTTCCACAAGGCAACGGCCTATGTTGAGAGCCGTCGTAGCGCTGTCCGGTTTGCGCGCATCAAGAATACGCAGACGTTTCAGGGCCTCTTCGGGATGATGAAGCGCCATATGGCAGCGGGCAAGACGCCGCAATGTCCAGTCACTCCCACCGTCAAGCATTTCAGCGCGTTCGTAATCGGCCACCGCGCTTTCGTAATCACCCATCTTCTGGCGCGCATGCCCCATCTTCTGATATATCTCGGCGCCAGGCGCGGTAAGCTCTGTAAGAAGTGTGAAAGAGCTGAGGGCCTGCTGGTAATATCCGTGTGAGAAATAGAATTCGGCAATGAGCGACAAAGCCTCCGGGTCGCGGAGATCATCGACAAGCATACCCGATGCGCTAAGATTCACGCCTCCGGCAAACGGATTGGGCATCTCACCTTTGCGACGGAACAGGCGGAAGAAGCGGAACAGGTTTTGTATCTGCTTGTTAAGGATACCTTTGCGGTCTGCTTCCGGCAGTGAGAGCGATGCAGCACGCAATTCAGCCAACTGGGTGTCGTGTGCCTTAAACTGCTGAAGCATCATCTGGCGCTGTGCCGCAGGAACATGCTCAAGCGAGAACATGAAGGAATACTTGTCGCTGTCGCACAGAAAACCTGCGGCTGCCATTATCTCCGCCACAGTGGCCACACCGTTTTCAGCACCATCGCCGGTGAAAGCCGAATACTCGGTATGGAACGGGAGAAACCAGTTTGCCACGTCGTTAAAGAACGGGAAAGTCTTGAGATGCGAGAACGTCCCCATCATCACGTCTCCCCCCTCCTCCTGTATCTCGCTCATCTCTTTCAGCTTGTCGGCTAGGCCGGAATTACGGAGCACCTCCTGCCACTGTGGATTTTCCTCCATCTCGGCAGGATCCAGATCCTCTATATTGAGTTTGAGTTTTTTGTCAATCTCAGGCTTCAGTTTAAGCATTCCGGGCACCACTTCGTCGCGGATTTTTGCCGTGATGCGGTCTGTATCCACAGTCTTTACAAGCTCCATGTTGGCCATCCTCAGATCCCGGATCCAATCGTGGGTATCGCGTGCCGCCTGCAGCTTAAGTGCTGCGATGCGGCTCAGTTTTCTTTCAGGAAACGCGTTCAGCAGCAGGCATGTGCCTATCAGCCCGACACCCCACAGGCGCTTTTCATCCTGACGGTAGAGATCAAGAAGCAGGCTTATGCGGCGGCTGTCATGATACTGCAGGCCCCCAAGCACCAGTGCCCATCCGAAAAGTTCCTTTGCATAAGGGGGCACACGCTGGTCTCCGAAAGCCGCGTTCAATGCCTCTTCGTCTGATGCGCCGAGCGGATGTGTAACCCATATGCGGTTGAAAAGCCGTCTTTCGAGTGCCTCGCGCTCCACAGCAGAACGGTGACCGTCGGCCGTATGTATGCCGCTGCTTATGACAGTGAAAATAGAACCGTCGGCCGATGCTTTCACATAGCGGTCAAGCAGGGAGCCTATTGTGTCGGCAGGCTGCGAACGCTCATACCGCAGGGTATTGAAATACAGTGTCGGCTCAGAGGGGAGACGGTTCTCACGTTCCAGACGGTCCACTATATCGAGAACCGTATTGCCGAGCGACGCCACCATGTCGTTACGCCCGGGATCCTCCGCCCCCTTTGTGGCATATGAAAGCATCATGCGGTAATTGTCCTCGGCAGAGGCAAGCTCACGCGAGAGATCCCAGTTCATGACACCCTCAGAAAGCGAACGTGCATAGCCGAAAGCGTCGCGAAGGCGATGCTCGGCCACATATCCATGTATTTTTTTCTTTGTATCAGCGAAGATCTTTTTATCCATATATGTGTAAAAATCGGAAGAGAGGTGTAAACAATTCGCATGTGGCATGTATCTGGAAAAACAAGCGGACATGCCTGTCAGATATAACACTTATGTGACATCAAGAGATTATCTTTGCAAAAATCTTGCCAAAAACGCCCTCACACAGGCATTACTATGAAATAAGTATGTCACCGGCACTCAGACGGCACATAATGGTGTTTGGCAGTACACTCATGCAATGTGCGGTCAACAATGAGATGGCGCGTTGACATTGTTGAGATAACACTCATCTCGTGGCTGACAAGGAGTATGGTCGTATGCCTGACCACATCGGCGAGTATCCTGTAGATATGCTCCTCGAATTTTTTGTCGATGTAACTCAGCGGTTCATCAAGCACAAGCACTTCAGGATCGGAGATCAGCGCTCGCCCCAGAAGAGTGCGTTGCAATTGCCCTCCTGAAAGTTCTCCGATAGGTGAATCGGAATGCTCCTTCAGCTCCACAAGCCCAAGCACACGCTCAACAGCATCGGAAGCGCTCCGATCCGGCCTGTGCTCTGCCATCCCTCCCAACAGACCGGACAGTATGGTCTCGCGCACAGTGATAGGAAAACGCGAGTCTATCATGTTTTTCTGCGGGAGATAGCCGATATGCAGGCGCTGCACGGGCGCTCCGCCGTTGTTGAAATACTCCACTGTTCCGGCTGTGGGTTCAAGCAGTTTCAGTATCACTTTCAGAAGAGTGGATTTTCCCCCTCCGTTCGGACCGGTGATGGCGAGAAAATCTCCCCGGCATACAGAGAGATCCACATCTTGCAGCACCTCCCTGCTGTCCCATTTCATCGATATCCCGCACAGTTCTATAATTGTATCGCTGGCCATATTGCTGATCATTGTTTCTCAGACACAAGAGTATCCACAATAAGTTCCATCTGCCCCTCCCAGTCGGCATCCATGAAGTTCACCTCCACAGGTTCCAGACCCAGAATGTCTGAAATGGCCGCTACACGGTTGGCGGGCAACCCTGCCGGCACAAAAAATGCGGCAGGAGCATGTTCAAGCGCATGGTCAGTGGCTTGCCTCAGTCTCAGCGGAGATGTTTCCTTGTTCTCGAGATTGAAAGCGATCTGCTCAAGCCCGTAATCGCGCGCGAAATAGCTCAGCGACGGATGCCAGATCGCAAACGAAGGATGGGCGGAGAGACGTTTTTCATACTCAGCGTCCAGGCTGTCGAAACGCGCTTTCAGCACACCGTGTCTGCCGCTGAAATATCCGGCGAGCTCAGGATAAGCCTCCGACAGGCGCGCCAGCACATTGTCTGATATTATCCTGGCATTTTTCACAGAACTCCAGATATGCGGATCCGGTTCCCCTGCATGGTTATGATCATGCGCATCCCCTGCATGAAGAGCGTCTCCATGCGAATGTGAGTGTGTGCCGTACATATACTCTACCCCCTCGCCTACATCGCCGATTTTCAGACCGGGCACATTACGCTCTATCCCGGCCACAAGCCCCTTTTCAAAAGGAATGACACCTGTGACCATCAGAATGTCAGATCTGTTCACATCACGCATAAGTCCCATGCCGGGCTGAAAAGTCTCCGGATCGGAACCGGAATCCATAAGCGTGTTTACCACAACGCTGTCTCCTGCGATGGCTGTCACGAAATACTCCAGTGGGGGCACGCTCACCGTTACCATGCGCGTGTTATCGGAACTTGACGTGGCTCCTCCACCGCATCCCGACACCATCAGGGCGACAGCGCATACCAATGCGGAGGCAAGAAGCCTGCCATAAGGAAATATCTGAGATTTGTTTACCTCAATCATAGTTTGCATTACTAAAAACGGACGTTTTATACAAAAATACAAAACATGTTTAATAACATAAAAATCATTTTCTTTGTCCGCAAGTCGCTCCCTCCTTGGGACTTCCGCTCACGGGATACCTGCCGCAGACATTTTTGTTTTATCGGCGTATGAGATTGAAAATCAACATATTCCAGGTATAAGACCTTACCGTTGTGATACTTTCAAACATCTGTTTCATCCCGCATTTATCTACAAAATTAACAAAAAAATATCAATACCAACCGCTTTGTAATTTATTAAAGGCTATAAATTTCACGTTTCGATTTTCGTAATTAAAAAACTTTTTTCTAATTTTGTAGTGAACTAATACCACAACAGGCACAAAACTGAAACTGGCAACATGTCGGTTGTGTAATTAAAAAATGGTAACAACCGCCCTGCTGTTTCATACATTGAGTGACCGTTGTACAAACAAAAGGGAATATTAAACAACAACTAAACTAAAGGTAAAGTAAAAAGTTATGCCACGCTTACACATTGACAATCTCGACACCAAGATTCTTCAGATGCTGGTAGACAATGGCCGAAAGCCATTCCTTGAAATCGCACGCGAATGTGGCGTTTCCGGCGCCGCTATCCATCAGCGCATCGCTAAACTTCAGGCAACCAACATTCTCGAAGGCTCACGGGCACTCATCAAACCTACTACCCTTGGGTACGATACTTGCGCATTTGTAGGCATATTCCTCAAAGAACCTGACAAATTCAACGAAGTTGTGGATAAACTCTATGATGTTCCTGAAGTTGTTGAATGCCACTTCACCACCGGCGAATACGATATGCTCGTGAAGCTCTATGCCCGCGACAACGAGCATCTGCTCCACCTCATACACGAAAAACTTCAGCCCCTGGGACTGCTCCGCACAGAGACCCTCGTCTCATTCCGCGAGGTATTCAGCCGCGCACTCCCCGTGACCACAAAGAAATAATCGGTAAACCGCCGATAATAAAAAACCGCTTGAAAAAGTATCAGGCGGTTTTTTTATTACCATAACAGAGGCTTACTCATAACATACCGGCGATCCCTTTTTGAATCCGAGCCTTTGGAACATACCACCCAGCCGCATCAAAACCATGAAACGATACCGGTGATTAATCAGAAGAGACAACCTCCGCCTCTGTTTCGGTTTCAGCAACGCAGCGGCTTCATCTGCGAGAGGTACTACAAAACTGACAATATATTCCATGCAATCGGCCATATTTTTATCGAAAGGCAAAGAACGAACCATATATTTCGCACACGATAATACCTGCCGGATAACATAAGCATAATAATCCTTTCTTATATCAGGCGCCAGACCGCTCTCACGAATAAATCCGACCTGACTTTCAAGCGCATTGACCCGCGAGACATATCTCGCAAGATCTGCATTATGCAGATAGCTACCCATACGCTGCACATAATGGTAGCCGCAAAAAGGTATCTGCACCATATTACGGATATTTGCAACCCACTTGATCATTACATGCACATCCTCATACGAACGATTTTCCGGGAAATAAACCGTAAGCAACTCCCGTTTGAAAATCTTGTTCCACACATAGTTATGCATCTTCCTGTCAAACAGCAGCATCTCTATCGCCGTATCCCTGTCAAAAACCTGCTCCACAGTGGCTGTGGACTCATCAGAACGCCTCTCGTTTACAAAATCATAACACACATTGCAAACTGCCATATCGGCGGAGGTGCGGCACATGGCATCATACAGTTGCTGAAACATCTCAGGTTCTACCCAGTCATCGCCGTCTACAAAACCGATTATGCCTGCTGTCGCGGCTGATAAACCCGTATTCCTCGCGGCAGACAGTCCACCGTTGTTCCTATGTATTACCTTTATCCGCGGATCTGATGCGGCATATTCATCACAGATTTCGCCGCAGCGGTCAGGGGACCCGTCATCAACAAGGATAATTTCTATATTCCTCAAAGTCTGTACAGCTACAGATTCAATACATTTTCTTATGTATTTCTCAACTTTATATACTGGAATTATAATACTTATCTTTGGTCTGACTGGATTCATATATCGGGTTGCTACTGAAAGACTATGCAAAGGTACATAAAAACGTTATTTTTTGCTAACTTTGTAGCCCGCTTGCATGACGCATAAACGCAGTTTCAACTTTCAAGTCTGATGAATGTATTTTTTGACCACCAGATATTCACGATACAGAGATTCGGTGGCATCTCGAGATATTTCGTGGAAATAATGAAACGGATGCCGGAGGATATCAATGTCTCCAGCCATGTGGTATTCTCAGACAATTTCTTTCTGAAAAAAGCCTCGCGCGAAACGGGAGAGAAGCATTTCAACAGCATCTCCCTGCCGAAATTCAAAAAGAAAGAACGGCTGTACATGAAAATCAACGACTGGAAGAACATTCGTGAACTGCGCCGTGGAAAATTCGATCTCTTCCACCCCACATATTTCGATCCATATTTCCTGCGGGAGCTGAAACGGCCATATGTAGTCACAGTCCATGACATGATATATGAGAAATTTCCGGAACTTTTCGGAAAAGATGACCCTACGATAGCGCAGAAAAAGGAAACCATTACAAACGCCGACAAAATAATAGCTATCAGCGACTGCACGAAAAGAGATGTGATGGATATCTACGGCATCCCCGAGGAAAGGATCAAAGTGATATATCACGGACACAACATCAGACCGCAGTCGGCAGAAATAATCCCGGGACTGCCCCGGCATTACATACTGTACGTAGGCCAGAGATTCCACTACAAGAACTTCGACCGTTTTCTGCAGGCATTCGCCCTGTTGCACAAGGCATATCCGGAAATCTGCCTTGTATGCACCGGCAAGAACTTTTCAAAGAGCGAGGCGGAGACTATCGGTAAACTCGGCCTATCCGGAGCCGTCACAAGCCGGTTTGTCAGCGACAACCAGCTTGCCACACTTTACCGGAATGCCATCTGCTTCGTTTTCCCCTCCCTTTATGAAGGGTTCGGCATACCGATTCTGGAGGCGTATGCATCGCAGTGCCCGGTCGCGCTGAGCGATGCAAGCTGTTTCCCGGAAATAGCGGGAGACGCCGCCGGATATTTCGATCCATACGATATAGACAGCATCAAAGCCACAATAGAGGGGATAGTGTGCGACAGCACACTGCGCTCCGCATTGATCCAAAAGGGAACCGAGCGGTTAAAACGCTTTTCGTGGGAAAAGACGGCACAGGAAACCGCAGATCTATACCGGCAAACCGTCTGACCGGCACATCGCGGATCAAGAGTAACGCTTCGACGACACCAGCGAGTTTACACGGATGATAAACCGCAGCAACGGGCGCACGCGCTTGTAAAGTTTGCGTGTCTTGCCGATTTCAATAAACTCCGGCTGCAGATTCTTCACAAGAGCGCGCCACTCCTCGCAGACACTTATTATCGCCGGGGTGAACAACTGTTTTATCACCTGGGTCCGCTCCCGGTTACGCAGCTCTTTCGCACGCGAGCTGATACCGTCCTCCATAAACACACTGATGCTGAAGGGCAGATGACGGGTTGAGCACCCCTCCCACATTATTTTCTTCACAAAGAACTCCCAATCGGCCACGATTTTCAGATCTTCGTTATAGGGAGTGTCGATCAGGAGCTGACGTTTTATGAAAGTCGACGGATGCGGCAACGAACCGGTAAGCAGCTTATCGGCATTGATAGTGTCGGGACTTGTCTCCTCGCGTCTCTCACCCGTGGCGGGATCCTGATATATCAGATCGCCATACACGATATCGGCCTCTTTCAGCATAGGGAGCGCTTTGGCAAGCACATCCTTGCCACACAGGAAATCACCGGAATTGAGAAATAGCAGATACTCCCCCTTCGCATGCCTTACCCCTTTGTTCATGGCGTTGTAGATACCTCCGTCCGGCTCCGAACACCAATAGGCCAGGGCGTCTGCATTCCTCTCTATCAGTTCACGGCTGCCGTCCCCGCCGGCTCCGTCTATCACTATATATTCAATATCCCCGCAAAGCTGAGGTATTACACTTTCAAACGTGCGCTCAAGCCCCGCGCAGTTGTTATAATTGATCGTGATTACGGATAATTTAGGCATTTTGGGTCAAAGTTTGGAGCAAAAGTACTCATATTCCTCCTAACAGGCAAATAATTCGGGACCGACAGGTTATACAGTAACTCACTACATACGGAACCCGTGCTCCTCAAAAAACATTAAAAATAATTTGGGGGTTATAGATGGAAATTTTTACCTTTGCGATGATGTAGGGATCTCCGCATGGCGAGTGTCTGCGGATCACCGTTATACAATTTCACGATTACACAACATTCTTATGGTATATAATTTCCGAATAGTATCTGATGAAGTCGAGAACTTCAAAAGAGAGATCAAGATTGATGCCGACGCCACTTTTCTCGATCTGAAAAATGCTATCTGCGACAGTGTGGATTTCGACAAGACACAGCTGTGCTCGTTTTTCATATGCGAGCCAAACTGGGAAAAAAGACAGGAAGTGACACTCGAGGATATGGATACATCGTCGGACCAGGATGTATATCTGATGGAGGATACCCCCCTGTCGGACCTCATTGACGACGAAGGGCAGAAACTGATGTTCACGTTCGACTACATGACAGACCGCTCTTTCTATATGGAAATGAAAGAACTGATCCCCGGCACCAACCTCAAGGATCCCGTCTGCACCCTTTCACTCGGCAAAGCGCCGCAACAGACCGTGGACCTCGATGACTTCGTAGCCAAAGTCGACGCTAAAGCGGCCGCTGCGGCAGCAGAGGATTTCGATGAGGATTTTTACGGTTCCGACTCGTACAATGAAGATGAGTTCGATGCCGCGGGATTCGACGAAATGACTTTCGACCAATAACAATTCCCGCTCTCCACACGGGTACAAATATCCTGCAATACAATAACCGACAATTTTATTGAGGCTGTGCCGGGACGATTTACCATCTGTTTTGGCACATCCTCATTTTCATGACCGGAACCTGACATATACAATATAATCACATCAATGGAACACAACAGCGAGCTTGAACTGGCCTGGGAATTCGTGGAACACACAGGAATGAGCATCTTCCTCACCGGAAAAGCCGGCACAGGCAAAACCACATTCCTCCATACCCTCCGAAGCAAGAGCGCCAAGTCGATTGTTGTGGTGGCTCCCACGGGAGTGGCCGCCATCAATGCCGGAGGTGTGACGATACACTCTTTTTTTCAGCTTCCCCTCTCCCCTTATGTTCCCGGATCGGAATACCGCGACAAATTCTCTTTCAGCAAAGACAAGCTGCGCATAATCCGCGCCCTTGACCTCCTTGTGATCGACGAAATATCGATGGTAAGGTCTGACCTTCTCGACGCCATTGACAACGCATTGCGAAAATACCGCCGCTCACACCTCCCTTTCGGCGGAGTGCAACTGCTTATGATCGGCGACCTGCAACAGCTGGCGCCGGTTGTCACTCCACAGGACGAGGCATTGCTGCGCCCCTATTACGAAACCCCGTATTTTTTCGGAAGCCGTGCGCTGGCGCAGATCCCGTATGTGACAATTGAACTCACCAAGGTCTACCGTCAGCAGAATCTACGCTTCGTGACATTGCTGAACCATGTCAGGGAAAACAGACTTACAAAGGAGGATTTCGAACTGCTTCACCAGAGAGTAGACCCCACTTTCCGCCCGAAGCAAGGGAGCGACTTCATACGCCTCACCACCCACAACCACATGGCAGACCGCTATAACCTGAGCGAACTCAACCGCATAAAAAGTCCGCTCATGAGTTATGCCGCAAAAGTCAAGGGCACTTTTCCGGAATATTCCTACCCTACCCCACTGTCCCTTGAACTCCGAACCGGTGCACAGGTAATGTTCATAAAGAACGATTCCACGGGCGCCATGCGCTACTTCAACGGAAAGATAGGCCATGTGGTCTATGCCGACCGTACAACCGTAAAAGTGCTCTGTCCGGGGGATACTGACCCGATAACTGTAGAACCGGAAATCTGGGAAAACGCTAAATATACCGTAAACGAGACTACAAACACCATCGAGACAGAAGTGCAAGGTACTTTCACACAGCTTCCCCTGCGCCTCGCCTGGGCCATAACCATCCACAAAAGCCAGGGTCTCACATTCGAGCATGTCATCATCGACGCCGGAGCATCCTTCGCTCCCGGACAGGTCTACGTGGCTCTCAGCAGGTGCAAGACACTTGAAGGGATGGTACTCGCCACCGGTATAGCAGACGCATGCCTGGGATGCGACCCAAATGTAGAGGCATACATAGAGCGGCAGGAAGAGGAAGCGCGTCTCAGCGCCGGACGGCTTGAGGAAATAAAACAGGCGTATTACCGCCATACGCTAATACAGCTTTTCAGTTTCCGCGATCTCGTCACATCGCAGGAAACACTGTCAAGACTCCTTACCTCCACATTCCGTTATTCATATCCACAGGAAACGGCGGCACAGCAGAAAATAAATCTCGGATTGCGGGAGAAAGTGGTGGAGATCGCCGACCGGTGGATACAGCATATAAGCGCAAGCACATACGGACAGCTGCATGACCAGGCTTTCTCGGAACGTGTGAAGAAGGGCGCGGCATACTTCGCCGATACGCTCACCGCCATTTTCGGACAATCGCTCACCGCCGCTTTCAAAGTGCAGACCGACAACAAAAAGGCATCGCAGCGTGTGCGCGAACTGGTAAACGATACGCGCCAGACACTTGACACGGATGTGAGTGTGCTCCGGGCCATAGCCACACACGGATTCACGGTTCCCGGCTACCTCAAATTCAAACAGACTGCCGCCCTTGACGCCACAAAAGAAGGATCCCTGAAACGGGTGGCACGCGGAGGCAGGTATGGCAACGCCCAGGCAGCCGATAAAAAAGGGGCCAAAAAAGCCAAGGCCGAGGCCAAACCTCCCAAAAAGCCAAGCCACGAAATCAGTTACGAACTCTTTCAGCGCGGTATGGACCGCGAGGAGATAGCACGCGAACGTTCACTGGTGACAAGCACCATAACAAACCATCTGATGCACTACGTTGACAACGGCACCATAACACTCGGCGACATTTTCACCCCGCCGGTAGTGAACGCCGTTGCATCGGCCATGAGCCAACTCCCCGCCGACGCGGGATCAAACGAGCTGAAGGAACTGCTCCCCTCCTCCATTTCCCTCTCCGACATAGTGACAATCAGATCTGTCCTGCGTAAAAAACAGTCATAA
>CADFRV010000012.1 GCA_902836725.1 Muribaculaceae bacterium | reverse complement strand
TACCAGGCGAGATAAAGATCTCCAGCCCCTCAAATACACTGTGGGGAGATGTATAGCCGGTCCAGCCGAGCTTCAGGTCTTTAAGCCAACAGTAAATCTGCGATCCGATACCGACAGCAGCCCTGCCACCTTTGTCAATGCTCCATGAGGATACGGAATCAAAATGCGTGGAGATTATCCTGTGCGGCACGAAATCATCCCCGATATCTATATATGAGAAATTCTCTGCCGGACTTGTCCGCACCTCCACCGTCATCTCTACCGACGTGTCCCCTCTGAGGGCATCCAATGCAACCGACAGCACCTCTTTGGCCGACATGCCAAACGGGATGAACAATACCCCCATGACAGCCGCAGCTACAACAGACGTGCCGATCCACCACAGCCATCGGCGACTTGCATCTCTGCGTCGACGTTTTGCCAGAAGCGCCTCTGTGCGCATACGCAGCCTTGGAGACGCCTTTATCTCGTGCCGGGGTTTCATATGCCCGATTATTTCATCGTAATTATCCATAGTCATAACTTATTTTTGAAATACAGTTCCTTAATCTTATCCATTCCGGCTTTAAACCTTGATTTCAGAGTAGTGGCAGGCACCGCAAGTATGCGGCTTATCTCCACAAACGAAAGGTCATCCACCACATTCATCCTTATCACTTCAGCCTGGCGTCCGGGAAGCGAGTCAAGTATCGAATTTATACGTTCGGCTTCATCTATATCAAGACTTTCCTCCCCATCCTCATCCGCTATATCGATCCCGTCGATGGGAATATCGGTGCTACGGATACTGCGATAGCTGTCCTGGCATAGATTGTAGACTGTGCGGAACAGATAACAGCGCATATTTTCAGGTCTGACAGGGGGGTGCCTGTGCTCCATAACGCGAGCCACAGCCTCATAGACGATATCTTCAGCAACAGACTTATTCTGTACCCTGAAAAAAGCGAACCTCACCAGATAGTCGAGATTGTCCCTGACAACCTGTTCCATATGCGAGCTTTCGTTGGTATTATTCATAACTGGTTTTAAGTTTGATTCACTTATAGGACTGCAAGGTAAGGAAAACGACGAAGTCACATTGTTAATAAATGTAAAACCGAAATAATGACATTCTGAAAACAAGCCGGCGGTGTGTCAGAATCCGTGGATTTTGACACACCGCCGCGTTGCAGTATATAATGGGAATCAGTATTTCATTGCCGGGGATTATCCGCGGGCCGGAGAAAGGGTCGGAGCGGAATCGCGTTCCACAATTGAATTGGCCATCTCCACCGCCACAGAGATGTGCGGACAGATGTGGTCGGCACCGATCATACGGTCTATGCCGGCATTGACCAGGGTCTCGCGCACATTGTCTTCTACACCGGAGAGCACCACATGTATGCCCTCTTTCTGTGAGGAGGTGATAAGTATCTCAAGATTGTGGATAGCGGTGGAATCGATAAAGGGAACCTTACGCATACGGATAATGCGGACCTTGGGCTTCTCGGCAAGGGTGGAGCGCATCATCTCGTCGAATTTGGTGGCCACACCGAAGAAAAACGGACCGTCGATCTCATATACCTCAACGCCGGGGAGCACATTAAGCACCTCATGGTGCGATGCGTCGAGATCGGTACCCTCAGCCACGTCAAGCTGCTCGGAATATACCTTGATCTCGGTGTTCTCCATCACACGGCGGAGGAACAGTACCACGGCCAGCAACAGGCCTATCTCGATCGCGATGGTAAGGTCGAACACTACCGTTAGGAGGAAAGTGACGATCATCACCGACACGTCGCTTTTCGGGTTCTTGAATATGCCCACGATGGTGCGCCATCCGCTCATGTTGTACGACACCACTACAAGCACTGCGGCAAGGCATGCCATAGGCACGTAATTGATAAGCGGCATAAGGAATATATAGATCAGCAGCAGCACGAGGGCATGTACCACCCCGGCCACCGGAGTGCGGCCGCCGTTGGTGATGTTGGTCATGGTGCGGGCGATGGCTCCTGTGACTGGTATGCCGCCGAAGAATGGCACGGTGATGTTTGCCAGTCCCTGACCGATCAGCTCGGTATTGGTGGATGTGCGCGAACCGGTATAACCGTCGGCCACGGTGGCGCTAAGCAGCGACTCTATGGCACCGAGCACGGCGATGGTAAATGCCGACGGAAGGAGCATATTGATATTTGCCATCGTAAGGGCGAAGCCGTGTACCTCCGGCAGGTCGGTCGACATGGAGCCGAAACGGTCGCCGATAGTGGTGATCTCAATGCCTGGCATGGCGTTTTTGAGGAGCGCCACAACGGCTGTAACCAGTATTATGGCCATAAGGGCGCCTGGGAGGCGTTTGGAAATCTTGGGGGTGGCGATGATGATAAACAGCGAGGCCAGCGCCACAGCTACCGTGGGGAGGTGTATCTTGTCGAAATTGCTGAAATATACACCCCATTTGGAGATGAACTCGCCGGGGAGGTCCTTGAGGCCGAGGCCGAGGAAATCGTTGACCTGCGTTGAAAGTATGGTGAGGGCGATACCGGCTGTAAAACCGACTACAATCGGATAAGGGATAAACTTGATGACGGTACCGAGCTTGAAAATACCCATCAGCACCAGAATAAGGCCCGCCATAAAAGTAGCGACAGCCAGCCCCTCGAGACCGAACCGCGCGATGATTCCGTAGACAATGACGATAAACGCTCCTGTAGGACCGCCTATCTGCACGGAGTTGCCGCCGAAAGCCGACACCATGAATCCTCCGATAATGGCCGTGATAAGGCCGATAGTGGGGCTTACACCCGACGCGATACCGAAAGCGATGGCAAGAGGGAGAGCCACAATGCCGACCACGACACCTGCCACGATGTCGGCCTGCAGTTTTTTGCTGTTGTAATGGCGCAAAGCCGACCAAAGTTTTGGCCGGAAATCTACCTTTCCGCTAAAATTCATAAAACCAATTCTTTATATAATTACCTTAGAAATATCAGAATCTGTTTGCCGGAACGCTCACGCGCCCGCATATACAACTTCATAAAGATAATCAACCACCACCGTTCAAACAATCCGTATTCATGCGGCAGCCATTATGGGGTGCAAAGTTACAAAAAATGTTAAACACAACAACTCCATGAAGTGCTAAATATTCCCTTCCGCCTCAAAAAGAAGATATTCGGGCATCGGTAGCTACGGGGGACGGCGAACATTCGCGCGATGTCATACGTAACTATTATGAGCGGACACGCATAGCCCCGTCGCCTTGTGGCACCCGACAAATGTATAAACTTTCAACCGCACGTTTATGAGACACCAGTTACACCTGCTTGCATCAGTCATTATAGGGAGCGGCGCATGCGCCGCCCAGTTCCCGAGTTTCTCGTTCAGCGCCGGCACCGACGGTGTAAACTTCAATATGTCGAGCGAACCGCTCTTTCCCACAGTAGTGGCTGTGCCCGCGCCATACCACCACGGCCACTACTTCCATCACGCGCCCGAGCCGGAGGTCTGCATACCGCTGATGCCCGGAGTAAGGTATGTGGACGTGGCACCATCGTACAAGGCCTACCGCAAAGCGGCGAAAGCATATCGCAAGGCAGCCCGATACAGCGGGGGTGCGCCGGGTATAAGCGTCACCCTGCCGGGAGGCATCACTATATCCACACCTGGAGCCGCTCCGGTATACTATTACGATGACGATGATCTGGAGGACTACTACGACGACTACCGGGATTACATCAAGCACCGCGACAAAGAGGCGCGCAAACACGCCAAAAAGATGAGGAAATATTGGGAGAAACACCACGACAAACATCACGGCAAGCACCACCATCACGATGATGACTGACCCGCCGCACACCGCATAGCGACGTAGTGCGGCCACACGCCATTTCCTGATAAATAAAAACATATAGCCTCAGCACCTTCCGGCGCTGGGGCTTCTTTATCGGTATAGCATCCAAATCTCTTGCATAGAGATACCTAACCAAGTGCGAAGCTACGAAATATTTCTGAATTACAGGATGCTTTTCCACACATTTTTTACAGAATTGTAACTATTAATCCTGCCAAACGCATCTCTATTTATATAAAAAACGCCGTAACACCACAAAACGATCTGATTATCAGCGGCATTTCCAGCATCCATATCTCTATGCAAGAGTTACTGACATAATTTACTTGAAATTATATGACCAAAGACATCTGCTAAATGTCGACAGACGCCTCTAAACCTTGTCTTGACCACTGTTAGACAAAGATGTCGGTATCCAATTATCAACTATAAACAATAATGATTATTGCCATATTGAAATACTCAATCGGAAGCCTCTTATATGGCGGCCTGATTACCGTTATCTTCCTGTCCCTTTTCATTTTTCTGATCAAGGGTTGGTATAAAGATGCAGTTTTCAGACCCGTATCGTTTATCGTTCTGGGAGTCCTTTCTCTGATTGTATTGTGGAACAGCACAATCATCTGTGGCGCACTTGCCATGAAATCCGATATATCGTCAATACAGGCATTGATTGAGAACGCAATTGAATCATCGGGTCTTGAGGGGGACACAACTGTAGATCTCCTTCTTTCAAACGAGATTTTCCAACAGGTGATCGACAGGCATCCGATTCTGTCCTATTATGCCGATAATTGCGATTTTACAGGCTGGACTGTAGCCCAATTACCCTCAGTCATGTGTGACACCCTTAAGGAATATCTTAACGGCATCATCATCAGATCGCTTTTGTGGGCATTCGGTTTTGTTATCGCGGGCGCCATTCTCGTGATCAAGACAATGGGACGCAGACCAGCGGGCAAGTGCGGCAGAGGAAATCACAGAGTGTCACGTAATGCCGGCACCAGAACCCCCTCGCGCTATGGCAGGAGACTCAGATCTTCAAGAAACTAAATACAATCAAATAATCTCAATGAGCAATACAGTAACTGTAACGGGCAACCACATCCTTGTGGGCCTCGGTGGAACCGGAGGCAAGATATTGCGTGCATTCAAGATGCGGATGTTTGAGGAGTTCCCGACATCAGAGGAGCGCAAGAAGCAGCCGGTATCAATACTTTATGTGGATTCTACCGATGAAATGATGCCGAAGGACGGACGTGCACGCGCCGACTTCAGGGTCATGGGGCAGGATGCATCGTTCTCCAACAATGAATTCCTGAACATCAAGGCGGTGGATGTGGAGCATATTCTTGACCACATCAGCAATTATCCCGCTGTAAAAGGAATTGTCGACAATGTAGGGGCTGTAAAATCGGCCATCGGTTCACTGGGGCAGGCTGCCGGACAAAAACGTCGCGCAGGGCGGTTGCTTTTCGCCGCCAATGCCGTGGGATATGTCAATAGCCTCAAGGATGCATATTATCGCGCACAGGAAGTCTCCGGGACATCCGACAAAACCACCATATATCTGTTTGCAGGCCTGTCGGGAGGAACCGGTTCCGGGTCAATAATCGATGCCGTGGTACAGACACGCAAGACCTTCCCGGAAGCCAAGATACTGGTGTTCGCCATGATCCCCGAAATGCATCTGCCCAAAAGCGACATGGACCAGGGACGTTACTACCAGAACGGATACGCCGCCATGGTAGAGCTTAACGCACTCCAGACCGGACGATGGAGCCCTCAGGATGTTACCGGCAGCGGCAAGATCAATCTGTACAATGACCGCGTAAAAGGGGTTGCCAACGGCCTTACCGTATACAGCAATGTCAACGAAAACGGATTGACCATCAATTCACTTTCTGAACTTCCGAAAATAGTCAGCGACTATGTGTTCGCCAGGGTATTCTACATCAACGACGAGGACCAGATCAACGAGGATCTTATAAAAGCCTACAACTTCGAGAACATGGATGACTTCGCCCTGGAGTTTGACGAAGCAGCCAATGCCGGAGCAGACGGACGCATACCTGTTGCCCGTACAAAGAAAATCAACTCATTCGGTATCAAGCGCGTCATATATCCAGAGTTACGGGTGCTCAAACATATAACCTATACGCTCGGAGAGTCTGTGCTTTACCAGTTCAAATTCAACAACTGGCGCGAGAACCAGGGATTCGTCAACGAAGAACGCAACAAAGACTATCGCCGCGACTACCTGTCAAAAGAGAACCAGCAGGCATGGATGCTTGACCTCGAACACCTCACACTTGAGAAAAAAATCCTTGAACCGGATACAGACTATCCCGTCTTCAACGACTACTGGCACGACAAAGCGATAGGTTACGCCGAAGAGGCAAAAAAAGACAGCAACCCGCTTAACGAACTCGACAATATACTGGCCGATTTCTATTCCACACATTTCCGCGAGGATGGCGTAGAGGGATTCTATGCCGCCAAAGACCGTGCCATACCTGAAATGGCAAAGGAGGTGCGCCGCAGGATAGAACACGGGCTGTTTGACAAGTGGAAACTCGGTGACATTTCAATTGTGGAGCTCCAGAGGGTATCCAAGCTGCTTATCGAACGTATCGGGGAGATACGTACCGAGATTGAAACCGCCATAAAGGATGAGACAGACAACTTCAAGGCCATCGACGAGGACCGCCTCGGCAATGTGGAGGAATGGAGCCGTCTGGGAATACTCCAACGTATGGTAGGAGCGGGAGCACGCCGGTATGCCGAGCATCAGGGAATACTCACTGACTACTATTCCTCGAAAACGCGTCTTGTGGCTCTTGAATTCGCAAAAAAACTTGCCGCGAAAATATCGGTGGAGATCGGCAAACTCGATGCCGATATCTCTGCTTTCGGACAGAAAATAGCCGATGCCATAGAGGAAACCGAGAAACTGGTGGCTGCCCAACGCAAGACCAACAAAGGACTCGAGGATATGCGCGGCGCAATCATCGAGGTCAGCGAGGAAGAAGCGATGGGTGAATTTGAATCTGATGTCAGGACCGATAAAATTGATATGCCCAACATCGCCCGCCAGTTACGCGAGGCCATCCTTCCTCAAGGGGAATTCGTAAACTTCGGATTTCTGGCCAACGACATAAACGTTGATGATATCAAAGACGCCTTTGACATCAAACTCTCCGAAATCGTGCGCACCAAACACAACGAGAAGGCTGATGCCGACAAAAAAGTGCTTGGGCTGAATATCCTCACACAACTCCAGCAGCAGCTTAAGACCGACGACGACATAAAAGCCTTCGCAAACAAGATAGTGCAGCAGAGCGGTGTATATCTGAAACTCAACAATGACCAGATACGTCTGCATCTGCGCAACAACGAAGGACACCTCTCCCCCACCAATCCGGCAAGCATAAACAAAAAAGCCATTCTGGTCTCCATTCCGTCTCCCGACGAAAACGAGGGGCTGAAACGTTTTGCCGACAAGCTTGAGGATGCCTTCAAAAACTCGTTCAACCAAAGCACAGCCAGGACATCGATAATAGTCAACCGCAAAAGCCCGCGGAAAGACGAGCTGTCGATAATTACAGTCGGTTACTGTTATCCCATGCGTGCTATCGACTGGATGCAGCCATACCGGCAGCGATATCACAACTTCCTGAATACCGGCAATCCGAACACAGATGCCGGCAACGCCATTCTGCTTCACGGCGAAGGGGACGGCTCGCAGTATCCGCTCATCTTCGCAGTGGAAAACGCCGAGGAAATCGCGGCACAGAGACAACAGGCCACACCCACGGGAACAGCTGATGTACCTTCAGGAGGAAACGAGATGCCAACACCGCCCCCGATGCCCGGTGAAGTACCGCCCCTTGTCACTGCAGCCGAACCGGAAATCAGCGTATATGTTGCCGTAAACGGACAACAGTACGGACCTTTCAACAGGGCGATGTGCAAACAGATGGTCCAGACCGGCCAGCTGACTCCACAATCAACCGTATGGATGAACGGACTTGCCACATGGATGCCGGCAGGACAGACAGAGGCATTGAAATCTCTGTTCGCCCCGCAAATGCCGCCGACAGTGCCCGGAGCTCCCGGTATGCCTCCGTTACCCCCTGCAATGCCCCCAACAATGTAAATCAATAATTATCACAATCGTCATCAATATAAACCAATGCCTACAAACAGGAAAGAACACTTGCGTTACCGTTATGGCATCTGCCTTAAAGAAGACTGCCCGAAATGCAAGTCAAAAGAAGTGCAGCAGATTCCCGCACGAAAAGATTTCGTCTGCGAAGAATGCAACAAGCCATTACGCGAATGCCCTCCTCCAAAGTCATTCCGGGATAAATATGGAAAAACGATAATCGGCGCAGCCATCGCTGTAATAGCAGCTGTTCTGATCGGATTGTACATACGCATGTCAGACAATAAAGCCACAGATGCGGGTCCCACTGGAGATGGGCCCGTTACAGCGGAAACAGACACCACCTCTTTTGTAAGGGAAACAGAACTTATCGACACCGCTAAAGCCGCCACAGCCTCCATCGTGGATAAGACACCATCCGATACCACCGATACCGTCACCCAAACACCGCATAATAAACCAGAAGGGCCGAAAACCGGAAAGCTGAAACCCACATCCTCGGTAAGGGTGCCGTTCGGCATCTACAGCGGCCCGGCAAACGGACTTGACGGAGAAATCAAAGTGACAAGAAGATATACTCTTGACCTCAGGAATGCAGCCCATGAAAGCATAGAGCTCCTTCCCGGAGACGTGATCACTCTCACTAAGTTCAAAAACGGCGAGCTTATCGGCGGATATTGGCACAGAGGCTCCGAAAGCCGGACTTTCCACAGATAATGCCATCCCGGACATCATTCAGGTTAATCGACAAAATTAATCTTGCTCCTATGAAGGCACTCTACAGAACAGCGCTTGTGTTTTCAATTTCTCTGGTTTGCGGAGGAATTGGAAACATATGCACTGGGATGGATTTCCGTTCCGACATGCTCGACGAAATGTCAGGACAAATCACAGTGGAATGGCCTCAGGGAGACTCCACGTTCACCGTCGGACATGGCAGTCGTGAAATTGCCGTGAGAGTGTCGGATGGCTGCGTGGAGCATATAGGATTCCGCATTTTCCCGGAGCAGCTCCGCTCGGGTGTTGTCAATCCGCTCATCGCTGATTTTGTAGAAAGATACTGGCTGTCCCTCACCCTTCCTTTGAAAAGGCAGAAATCTGTCAGACAACAGTTGTCGGAAGACAGGTTTGTATTTCAGGCAGGTGACATCGGATCTATCGATGTTATCCAGCAGGATCCGGCAATTCCGTTTTCATGCCATATAGGGGACAATCTCGTAACGATGCTATGGGGCAGCAAAGAACAGCCGGTGTGCCACATCGTATTCCCAGTGAATCATGAACTGATCCTCGGGCGTGGAATGCTCGAAAACGACCGCCGGCTTCCTCAGGAGATAAATGATATCAGAATAAAGAACTGCCATGTGAAAAGTGCAGACACCACCTCCCCGCTCTACACAGACTCCCTGTCATCCCTGCGGATAGCCAGTGGGGGAGACTATCTCAAATGCGCCCTGAAATCGGAACGCTATTACACCGGCGGCGCAGACGGAGTGTCTCTCGAACCGGTATTCGACAGCGACCGGTGCGTAGAGAGCATCATGAACCTGTTCACCGGGTATGACATAGAAAAAGCCGCAGACATCAGGCTCTCTATACGCCATAAGATTTTCGGACTAAAAGAGCAGCCGATCGAGACTACCATACAGAAATTCGTGGCATACTCCATGCAGAGCGGGTGTGTGCCCTATGTCGGTATAATATCTGTCGGCAAGGATGATTCCCGACTGGCCGATGTGCTCGTAATCATGCATAACCGCCAACTTGGTTACAACCATGTATTACGGGTTTCCGTGCCGTTGGAGTGTATTTCAGAGGGGAGCGGTACATCATATGCAAGACTGAACGCCTTCGTGCCATCCTCCAATATCAAAAACCTGTTTAAGTAAATAAGTCCATGCTCAATAACATACGGATTTTTTTAGTATTCGCCTTTATGTTATCGGTTACCGGCGTCCGTGCCGATGACGGAAGATCCTTCTCCAGACAGATGAACGACATAAAGAGGAGCGGCGACTATATATATGCCGAATCCTCCGCGCCAACCGAAGCTGATGCAAAAACGGCATGCGACGCGCTTCTTAAAATAGAGATCACAAAATATCTGGTCTCCATTGACTCGCAATCACATGCCGGCGGACGCATTATAAAGGATATCACGGATTTCAACTGTGAATACCTGGTTCAGACAAGAGGCGACATGTTCAGGGTTTTCGGGTATGTGAACAAAGGAAATATTTCCTCCCCTGAAAAGAAAAATACGGAAAATTTGCCGGCCGTCCCTACGGCACCGACTCACACAGAAACCGCTACAACGGATATTCCTGCCACAGATCCCCCCTCCCGCCCAACCGCCGCCAACCTCAAGGCCGATGGCCTGCAACTCGCGAAATGGCAACTCGACATGCTTGAAAACATTGTCAGCCAGCCCGACATGACCCAGGCTAAAAAGCTACTCAACAGATACAAACATCAGAACCGTATAAAGCGGCTTGGTGACAGCACGATATCAAATCCACGTCCGGCAGACTCCTTCTATCTGATTTATAACGGCTCAGACATGCCTGTGGCACTGCTGGCACCGTCAATGACCGGCAGTCATTACGACATGCTCTCCGGAGCTACCGTCAATTTAGAAAATTACAACGGGAACCAATATTTATGGTTTCAGATATCCAAATAACTGACCTTATGACAAGAATAAAATACTTAGCAATCGCCGCTTCCTTCATTTTATGTCTTATCTCGGCATCGGCCAATGATGCGGTCACATTCGAGATCGACCGCAACGATGGCATAGACCCGTCTATTCCGGTGCAAAGAATGGAGAAAAATATCGCCGGACTGCTTACAGCCATGAACAGAGCCGCTACCGCCAAATCGGGCACTATCGATTTTTCGGGAGTGGAGATTTCAGAAGAGGCGTCATTCAGCCTTATGCTGGTATGGGAAAACGTAAGGATGCATACTTTCGATGACGACATAATCCAGAAATGTATGAAACTCGGCAATGACCCGAACATCCGCGGATATGAGGTGCAGGGCATCGGGGTAGAGATGCTCCCCCTGCATCCCGACGAATACAAAGAGGCACGTAACCAGGAAATCACGATAACACTCGATCCGCAAGGACGCATTTCCGATTTCGTGATCTCAATGGGAATGCACCAATTTGCCTCCATGATGAAAGGGGCCAAGGACCTTGAGGATATTGACCAACGCCAGCAGATACTCCACTTCGTGGAACAGTTCCGCACGGCATACTGCGAGAAAAACAAACAGTTCATGGAGGATATATTCAGCGACGATGCCCTTATAATTACCGGACGCGTGCGCAAACGCACTACGCTTGAAAATGGCATCGCGGTGGTAATTGACTATACCAGACAGACAAAACGTGAATATCTCACACGCCTGTTTCAGAAATTCGACGCGCCGAACTCTTACATAAACGTGAAATTCGACGATATTGAAGTTGAACACAACTCCATCAATCCCAATATTTACGGAGTTACTGTGAGACAGGAGTGGCACTCCACAGGCTACAGCGATGTCGGCACAGTTTTCCTTTTATGGGATTTCACCGATAAGAACGCGCCCAAGATATATGTGCGTACCTGGCAACCCAACGAAGATACGCGCCGTTTCCGAATCACAGAATTCGATTTCTCCAATCCATAAACATCGACTTATTATATGAAACGCAACATAATTCTCATTCTTCTGTCTATACTAGCCAATCCATGCCTGTACGCCCAGTTATCCGTGGCCGAAGAATGCGCGATCAAAGACGGAGATATCACTGCCTATCGCATGAATGACCAACAACCTATCGTTGTCGACGGCGACACCATACCTTTTGCAGTTGTCAGAGTCGGCCTTGTCGAGCCAAACGCGACATTTGACAGCAAATGGGCCTTGAAACAGGAGTATCGTGACAATGAATACTGGGTATATTTCATGGAGGGTGTGAAATCCGTAACTATCAAAACCAAACGCTTCACACCGCTTCACTACAAATTTCCAGAACCCCTGAAAGCCAAAAACACATATGTAATGTCAATACATAAGCCGGAAGGGGAAAAATACAAGGGGAACCTCCACATAAGCAGCAATGTGCCCCAGGCAGACGTATATGTTGACGGTACTAAAGTAAGCGACGGTATCCCATTCACATACACTGGAGATGCGGGTATGCATCAGATCGAACTCAAGGCCGAAGGTTTTGACCCGCAGTCGCGGCAGATTGATATACCGATGGGACAATCCCTGAACGTGACAATCAACCTGTTTTCCGCAGGAGCTCTCGATGTAGACGGTGTCGGCTACGGCATGGTACCTGTAGAGGCCACCTCGTTCAACATGGGAGGCACCGTCAACTACTACACCAAACCGATGCGCAATATCAGCCTCAGACCGTTTTCAGCCGGCAGCACTCTGGTAAGCGTAGATCTCTGGGAAAAAGTAATGGGAGAAGCCGACAGCCGTATAAAAGGCGAAAACGGGCAGGTCGTAAACGTAAGCTATGATGAAATCCAGGACTTCATATCCGCAATAAACGCCAGGACGGGGAAAGAGTTCCGGCTGCCGACCGAAGCCGAATGGGAATATATGGCGCAGAATGCCCGGCATCTTGGCATTTCCGATATAAGCACATCAATGGAATGGTGCCACGATTGGTTCGGAAAATACTCTCTCAACGACACGACAAACCCCAGAGGTCCCGAAAACGGTGTTATGCGTTCAGTGAGAGGTGGATCCGAATACTCCGACAATGACCCTGTATACAAACTTCCGGTTTTCCGTTGGCGTAAACAGCCTGACAAAAGTTCCCCGCAGATATCGTTCCGCTTGGTTCAGGACAATTGAATGATTTCCCCGATTTACTTATCTCCGTATCACGACAATCTTTAACCTTTTAAGAAATATCAACAATGAGAAAATTTCTATCCATCCTCACGTGTGCTTTTCTGGCTGTATCTGCAAGCGCCGACGTAAGTACCGTATACGTAAACCCGATGCAGAATACGGCAGGCGCCGACGCCGTAGTAGCCAAACGCCTTTACAAGAAAGCATTGTTAGGTCTGACAAAAGCCAAAACCATTTCCATCTCCTCCGGCTCACGGAATATAGTCCCTGGATCTGCCGATGCCGGCAAATACGACTATATCCTTACCATCGACCTTACCGGAGCTACCACATCCGAGGCCGGAACCGTAAGCAATCTTCTTGGCGCTTTAAGCAGTTCCGCGCAGAAAGATCCTGATTGGGAGGGCAAGCTCACCACCGACATCACAATTTTAGATGCCGCTACCGGAGGTGAGGCCTTTAAGACTACTCTGGCTCCCACCGCTGTCAACAAGGACAAGGCGCTCGCCATATTCAACGCGACAAATAACTTCGACTACGATGTCACCGATATGACAGACGATGCTTTCCGCGTATCTGGTGAAATCGCCGAAGCCACAGAAGTAGACAAAAAAAGCATTGTCAAGAAAGTGCGCGCCCAGATCGGTTCAAAAAACGGAGCACGCAAAAACCAGGCTTTTGAACTGTACAAGGTCGCCGGGGACAATCAGGAACTGATCGGTTATGCGAAATGCGAACAGGTATTGAACGACAATGAGTCCATACTTTCGATCAACGGCAAGAAAGACGCCGACAAAGTAATCTCCGACCTCATTCAGAACGGCGACGGTTCATACAGCATCATGGCCTGGTCACGCTCTAAGAGCGGTTTCCTGCATGACAATTTCCAAGGTTTCGACAAGATGTTTACCAACGAGGGACGCCCACATTACCTTGATCCGTTCAACCGCACGGCCAAACCCAGGATCGCATTCCTCGCTGTCGATATAAATGACAACAGTTTCGCTTCCCAGAAAGAGAACTTCCAGAATACAGTGGTCAAAGGGATGGAAGAGGTTCCCACCGTAGAAATTGTCAGGACTATTTATCCAAGTGTTGAAGACGCACGCAATGCCGGTATCGACGGCCTCATCGAAATCACGATAGACAAGGTTTTCAATACCACGGAAAAGACCAAAGAAGGCAAAACCGAGTACAAGACAGAGATTCTGTACACACTCGCGGGAATAGATGTTACCGGCAATAAATGGATCGACATGAAATCCTTCAGTGGATTCGGCTCGAGCCTTGAGAACGCTGCCAAAGCCAATGCCGACGCTTTGTCGCTTGTAGACAACCGTGTGCAAAAATACAGCGAGGATCTTTTCCCTGTTGCAGCCTCGATCATAAGCACGGAAGAAGTGAAAAAGAATTCTGTAAAGAAGGTACGTCTAGATGTCGGCACCGACATGGGTGCAAAGAAAGGTATGGCTTTCGATATCTTTGAACAGCGCGCGGAGGGAGGAGCGGATTCCCGGTTCCTTCTTGGCGAGGGTAAAGTAGAGAAAGACGGCCTGACGGCCAATGAGGCTATCCTCAAAGTCAAGGGTAAAAACAACGGTGACGAGAAGCTCTATGAGTTGCTGCAGAATATGGACGAAAACACCAAAGTAGTCCTCGTATCAAAAGCAAGCTACGATATTATGGAGAAAGGTCTGAACTTCCTCAACCGCAACAAATAAAAGAGTATCCAAGCATGAGATTATTGCTATCGCTCATCATCGTATGCATCTGCTCGGTGGCCTCTGCCCAGAAGTATGATGTCACCTATCTCGAGAGTACCGGCAACAACGGAAGCACAAGGGTTTTTGCAGTCACTACACCGGTAGAAAAAACAGAGGTCGTATTTGCCGACAATAAAGCCAAACTCGAACCGACAGAGCTGGCATGCCGTGAAGTGCTGAAAGCCATTCTCTTTGATGGAGTGGAAAACTACAATCAGGGTGCCCCTCTGGTGGCGAATGCAAATGATTCGTTTGCAAAATCACTTGTTAATCCCAAAACAAAGACATTCATGTCTTACTTCAAGGATGTTCAACTTGAAAATTCGCCCAATAACAAGGAGGCTTACCATTACATCGTGGAGTTGAATCACTTCAATCTCCTGAGACTTCTGAAAACACGAGGCTCAATCGAATAATCCATATCCGAAAGTTTTTCAACCGGAGAGTATCATAAGAAATGAAGCACCCTGCATCTGTCATATAAAAAACAGATGCAGGGTGGTTTATTATGCCGGGTAAACAAAAGGGCTATACTCCGGAACCTAGAGGGTGTTTAATAGTTGCGGGCCTCTATTTCAAAGAAGCTCTTTTTGTGCTTGCATACGGGGCATACTTCAGGCGCTTTCTTGCCGATGACGATATGTCCGCAATTGCGGCAGATCCAGATGGCGTCGCCTTCGCGCGAGAATACGATCCCTTCCTCGATGTTCTGCAGCAGACGGCGGTAGCGCTCCTCGTGGTGACGCTCGATCGCACCTACCGCACGGAAACGGAAGGCGATTTCAGAAAATCCTTCCTCCTCGGCCTCACGCGCCATGCGCTCGTACATATCGGTCCATTCGTAGTTCTCACCTTCTGCCGCCTCACGCAGATTTGCCATAGTGTCGGAGATCTCTCCGCCGTTGAGATACTTGTACCAGAGTTTGGCATGTTCCTTCTCGTTGTTGGCGGTCTCTTCGAAGATGGCTGCTATCTGTTCGTATCCGTCTTTACGTGCTTTGGAGGCGAAATATGTGTATTTGTTACGTGCCTGCGATTCTCCTGCAAACGCTTCCATGAGGTTGCGTTCTGTCTTTGTTCCTTTAAGATCTTTCATAAGAATAAAATAATATATTATCTGTATTATAAATCGTTTTTATGGCTCTTCCTACAATGCGGGCAGAGACCTTTGAGAAAAATATCCACACTCTCGACAGCGTAATCGGGTGAGACGGCATCGGCGATACCTGATGGCATGGGCATATCCGTTATGCAGCCGCATCCGGCGCATATGAAGTGGCTGTGGGCATCCTGGAGCTGCAGGTCGTAACGGATGAAACCGCTCTGTATCTCCAGTTCACGGATCAGCCCCTTGTCTTTCAGCAGGTGGAGCGAGTTGTAGACAGTTGTGCGCGAAAGCGACGGATAAACCTGGGATAGAGCCGTGAATATTTCTTCTGCCGAGGGATGCCGCCTGCCATTTGCGACATACGAGAAAACGGCTATTCTCTGTGCTGAAAGACGCACACCGTGAGTGTGCATCATTTCAGCGAGTTGGCCTTCTGTAAATGTCCTGTCCTTATGCATCGGAATGTTTTAACTGTTTTGTAATCGTTACAAAGTTAGTAATAATTTCAGAATTGCAAAAATTCTACGCAAAAAAATCACTTGGGTATTCGCCATTAAATGGCTAACTTCGCGGAAAAAGACAGAAAAAGTGCAGAAGAAAACCATATGGGAAATGGGACGCGACACAGTGGAGGAGTTTCGTGCGAAAGAGAAACTCCCCGTAACGGTCGTGCTTGATAATGTAAGAAGTCTGAACAATATCGGCTCGGTGTTCCGCACATCCGACGGTTTCCGTGTGGCACAGATATGCCTGTGCGGCATCTCCGCCACTCCCCCGTCGCCGGAGATACACAAGACGGCTCTCGGAGCCGAGGATTCCGTGGCATGGCGTTATTTCGCCGATACCGCGGAGGCAGTGGACACCCTTAGGAAAGAGGGGCACATTATCTGCGCCCTGGAGCAGGTGAACGGAAGCGTGCCGCTTGACCGGTTTGTTCCGGAGCGGGACAGACGCTATGCGATAATAGCCGGACACGAGGTGAACGGTGTGGACCAGAGGGTGGTCGATATGGCCGACTACTGCCTGGAGATACCGCAGGAGGGTACCAAGCATTCACTGAACGTGGCTGTGAGCACGGCCATCGCCATATGGCATTTCTACCTTGCCCTAAGATAACTGGCGGAATATGACGCTGCAAGATGTGTCAGCCGACGCGGGGATTATGCACCCACTGATACAGTTTGTCTGACGGACGGATTTTGGAGGGAACGGGAATTGAGAAACTTTCCCCCTTTACGGTCTTCTCTACAGGTTTCAGCCCCACGCGAATCTCGTCAAGGGTAAGTATTATCGTGCCTGTTGTGGGACCGGTTATCACGATCTCGTCGCCGCGGTGAAGCTCACCGCTCTCCATATGGAACTCAGCCACGCCGAGATTTGAGAAATAGCGCACGCCTTTTGCACGGTACTCTTTGGTGCGCGTGGCGGAGGATCCGTATTTGCTTGACCATTCGCCGAGACGCTGCCCGAGGTAATAGCCGTTCCAGAAGCCGCGGTTGAAGATCTTGTCAAGCTCTTCGTCCCATGCGGCGATTTTCTCCTCGGTGTATGTGCCGTCGCAGATGGCCGAGATGGCCTCGCTGTAGCAGCGCACGGCCAGGCTCACATACTCGGGGCCGCGGGCACGTCCCTCGATCTTGAAGACCGTCACACCGGCATCGATCATCTTGTTGAGGAAATGGATGGTCTTGAGGTCTTTCGGCGACATTATGTATTTGTTGTCCACGGCAAGCTGCTCGCCGGTCTCGCGGTCGGTGACCGTGTATGAACGGCGGCATATCTGTGTGCATGCCCCACGGTTGGCGGAACTGTTCAGCTCATGCAGGCTCAGATAGCATTTGCCAGATACTGCCATGCAGAGCGCCCCGTGGCAGAACATCTCAATCCTCACCAGCTCGCCCCGCGGGCCGCGGATATCCTCCTCCACAATGGCTCGGTGTATGGCGGCCACCTGGTCGAGATTGAGTTCTCGGGCGAGTACCACCACATCGGCATACTGGGCGAAAAAGCGGAGAGTGGCGGTGTTTGACACACTCTGCTGCGTGGAGATATGAACCTCTACCCCACGGCTGCGGGCATAGAGTATGGCGGCCATATCGCTCGCTATGATAGCGGAAATGCCGCTGCGGGATACCGCGTCGATTATCGCGCGGCATTTCTCCATATCCTCGTCGTATATGATGGTGTTTACGGTAAGATATGACTTGACACCATGCTCGTCGCAGATGCGCGATATCTCATGGAGATCGTCAAGGGTGAAATTCACACTCGAGCGGGAACGCATGTTAAGCCCTTCCACCCCGAAATATATGGCGTCGGCACCGGCATTGATGGCCGAGTACAGACTCTCGTAGCTCCCCACCGGAGCCATTATCTCAAAATCTTTGCGGTTCATACGTGCAAAGTTAGTGAAATTGACGTATATTTGCGTTAATCAACCTGCTCAGTTTGCAGACAAATTTGTTATCATTGTATGAATATCGCAGTTTACTGCTCGGCACGCACCGGGCTTCCTGAAGAGGTTATTGCCGACGCACGCACTCTCGGACAGTGGATCGGATCAAACGGTCATATGCTCGTGTATGGCGGCCTGGCGATGGGACTTATGGATATCGTGGCCTCCGCCACGGCTTCAGCTGGCGGAAAAGTGATGGGAGTGGTGCCGCAGACACGCGCCGAACGTCAGCACAAAGCCAACACCGTGAATATCGGGGTAACCACACTCCATGAACGCAAACAGATAATGGAGGAGAACGCCGACCTGTTTGTGGCGCTTGACGGAGGATTCGGCACCCTTGACGAAGTGATGTCGGCACTCGCCACCATGACTTTCTTCCAGGATCCCAAACCGATACATCTGCTCAACCGCGACGGCCTTTACACACCCCTCAAGGCAATGTTGGGGACAATGGCGGAGCGCCGTCTGGCATCGCCTGAGGTAGCGGAGGCCATACAGCTGCATGACGACATGGCGTCTCTGATCAAAGCACTGGAGAAAGCGAACGCCGGATAAAGAACTGCGAACGTGCAATTGCATATTATACAATCAAAATACAATGGATATGAAAATATATACACGCACCGGAGACATGGGAACCACATCGCTCGTGGGAGGCAAACGTGTGGCAAAAGATTCAGTCAGGCTCGAGGCATACGGCACAGTGGATGAACTGAACTCATACATCGGCCTGCTCATGGCGACCCCCGGAGTTGACAGAAACGAAGCCGACACATTACGCGGCGTGCAGAACAAACTGTTCAACATCGGGGCATATCTCGCCACCGACAACACCGACAATCCCATGACAGAGCCGCAGGGACTCGGCCAGGACGCCATTTCGGCTCTTGAAAACCAGATTGACCTGATGACCGACAGGATACCCCCGATGCACTGCTTCGTGCTTCCCGGAGGAAGCCTTGCCTCGGCACAGGCACAGGTGTGCCGCGCCGTGTGCCGCCGTGCCGAGAGACGCGTCATAACACTCGGAGGCGAATGCCGGGTGGATCCTCTTGTGATACGCTATCTCAACCGCCTGAGCGACTACCTTTTCACCCTCGCTCGATACCTGAACCACACCGCCGGAGTGGCCGATATCCCCTGGCAGAAAGACTGACCCCGACGTCCCGGGACAAAAGGATGCCACATGATAATGTTAAAATAGTTCAATATTATACATCGCTTCGGAAAAAATCATATCTTTGCGCGCCGAGAAACATAGATGTCCCCATTACCGCCACAACAAAGCGGTAAAAACCACAATAATTGTCTCTCCGGCAACGTTAAGACTGTACCGGAGCAAGACCGGCACACACCCTGCGACAGAAATATCAAACAAAAAAATATCCAAAGGTTTACAGCTATGTATTGGACACTTGAACTTGCCTCAAAACTTGAAGACGCTCCCTGGCCTGCTACCAGAGAAGAACTGATAGACTACGCCCAGCGCTCGGGCGCGCCCCTCGAAGTTATCGAGAACCTCCTCGAGATCGAAGACGAAGGGG